>NZ_JBSIUU010000015.1:0-65906 GCF_053654535.1 Helicobacter sp. T3_23-1056
TAGCGATGCGGAGTGAAAAATGAAAAATAACCTTACACTATTGATTGTTTTGTGGCTTTTTGGAATCTTACAAGCAAACTCATTTGGGCATAAAATGCTAAAAGATTTTAATATTTTTATATCTCATCTTGTTGTTTTATATAGTTTATTCTTTTTATATCTAGTTGCGGGCTGATTAAATTTATGTTAAAAGGATATTACGACAATGAATACATTCCTTTATAACTACTCCCAACCAATCTTTTACATTGTTTTGCCATTGTCTATGGTTTTGGCATTACTTATTTTGCGTATTTTTGCATATATCCAAAAGGTATATATCACATTTAAATATGTCAATTATCTATATGCGATATGTTTTACTGCCATTTATTTTTTGTGTAGAAATTTATATATTGATATTGCAATGGAGGGATATTATTTTAGTTTTGATGACCCTGAGATTTTTTACTCTGCTTATTATCTCACACATAATTTTCATCTTGCAATTATGCTAAAATTTTATTTGGGCTTAATGATAAGCTGTGTGGCATTTAACACTGCACCATTTAAAGCCAAATGGCTTGTTAATACATTGAGTTTGATTTGGTGTGTGATTCTTAGTTGGCGTTTTGAGGCTATAAGTATGTTTTTTGGTGAATGGGCTCTGCCAAGTCTGTTATTTTTTGTAGAATTTGGTATTTGGGTGTTATTGTTTAACTTAAAAAATATAATAAGGAATATCAAATGATTTTTCGCGCTTATTTTTTTGATTATGATAATGACGAATCTAGTCCCGAAGCATTTGCCAAAAAATATACACACCAAATTTTTACCCAAAAAGGAATGCTAAAAATCTATTGGGGTAATGAGATAAAGCATAACAAAATGCTTCATTTATTTTTTGTGCCAGATAAAAATAGTATGCTTATACTAGAGGGCAAATGGGTTGAATCTATGGTCCAAAAAGATGATTTTTATGAATCTAGTGATGATATGCCACGAGAAATAAAAGATATGTTTAATCATATCGATTGGCTATATTTGTTTGGAAAAAATATTACAGTTCAAATCAGTCCTTATGAATCTAAACCCGACACAACAATCCCCTGTGATATAAACTATAAAACTTTATTATCATTAGGGAAAAAATATCGTCCGTTTTTTGATAGGCATTTAGGTAGTATTATTGTGCCTGTGGAGGTAACTTTTAGTAATTTGCAGATTAGCAAATTTTTTAATCCTAGCGGAAGGGAGTTTGCATTAGAATATGACTTTCCTTTATATTTTCCTACTGCAACGATTCTGCATATCAAAGAAATACCAAAAAATAGCGTAGGCGCATTGCCCTATGAAGAGGCTTGGAAAGATTTATCTAAACCAACGCTAGATTTTCTTTACACAGAGAGCTTTAGCCCAAATTTAGATTCTCAAATATTAGCCCTTTATTTACAAAGTGAAGATGAATTTAGTGATATTAGCGATGAATCTATTAAAAATCATTATGAGACAATGCTAAAATCACGCAATAATAATGTCTTTGTCTCATTGCGGAGTTCCCCACAAATCAAAGATGATAATGAGATAGCAAAACTAGCTATCCAAGATTATAATATTGCAGGATATTCTTTTGATAAAACAAGCGAAAGTGCTACAATAAGGGCAAATAAAAAATTACAATTACAAAGGTTTTTTCAAAGTAAATATTATCAAAAATATAAAGATGAATTAGGTAAAGTGGTGTTTTTAAATGATTCGCTATTTAGTTATAATATTTTGGTTTTAGATATATTAAATGATGAATGGTGCAAAGTAGATATTTTAAAAATCAACACTTGCTCTAACGAGAAAACAGAATGTGCGAAATTTGACTACACTTACAATCAAACATATATGCGCCACCCAGAAAAACTGCGAATCTATCAAGGCTATATGCAGTGTAAAGAGTTAAACAAAGGGTTAGACTTTGAATCATAATTTTTTAATAAACTTTATCATAAAAAACCACAACCAAATCTAAAAGATTCTAAATGCAAAAGCTAGGATTTCTTGCGTTGTTTTGCATTTCAATGACAAATGATTATTTTGCAACGCATAGAGAAATTTGGTGCATAAAACAAAACAAGAGAGAATCTATATTATGAAATTATTGCGTAGATTTGAAGTTTTGGTATGCGTTATGTTGTGTGCCTCATTTGGTGCTGAAATCTTGCCACCTTTTTTGCCACCTTATGCAGAAAATTGGGGTAAAGAAACAATAGAAGTGCTTGAGATAAGCACAGAAATAAATTGGGAAAATAGTGGATTAAGCGATGAAGTAGCATTGCAAATGTGTAAAGATTCGCAATCTTTACCAAAAGATACAAAGCAAATGCAAGATTATTTACAAAAGCATATCGTTGTGTGGAGTTTGCATTATTATAATGGAGATGGTTGTATATATCGTGGCAAGGTAAGGTTTGATGATAAAATATGGGATTTAGAAAGTAGCGGTGGGATAACCACTCTACACAGAGACGGAGATGAGGATATATATCTTGTGTGTTTATCTAGTGATTGCCACCCAAAAGCGTGGAGCGATGCGGAGTGAATTTTATGAAGTTAGCCTTAATCGCCTTGCTATTTATGGGACAAATTTATGGCAATTAAAATATCGTATGCAAAGAAAATGACAGCGTAGATTTTCAAATAGCAGATTCACAAACGATATGCAAAGAAGCGAATGTGATAGATTTTATAGTAATGAGGATTTAGGTATTTTTTATGATAAAAAACTTGTAAATTCTATCAATCTCACAGACTCACAAAACGCATTGTCCCAAGACAATTTAAGTGGATTTTTCCTTATCATTTTTGTGCCAAGATTTTATACAAATCTTGTCCTTGATTTTTGACATTATGCCTAAATTGAAGTTTCTTTTAGATGAAGCATAAAATTCTCTTTTTTTTGATTCCTTTGAATTTAGCTAATCTATGTTTGGCATACCACATTCTGCTTGCGGTTGTAAGCATTAGCGAGGTAGAAAAATATTTAAAAATCTCTCACAAATTTCGCCTCTTTAATTCTTGCACGAATGATATACTTGTTTTTCATAGGTGTAATCATAACTTAAGACTTCTTTGTGTGAGACTAGGGTGTGAGATTAGGTTAAAGAGAGCTTTTATTTTTTATGCTTTTTGGGTTTGCTTCACAAGAGATTTGCGCACCCACACAAGCGCAATCTCTTACATAACACACTTCAAACTACAAAAACCACCCCTCACACCACAAACAAATCACTAAACTCATTAAAGTTCATATTAAGCAAGTTTTTGTCGTTTTCAAACGCACCTAAAATCCGCGCACACTGCTTTGGCGAAAATCTAGTCGCTAGATTTGCCCTAAATTTCGCCTCTAGCACGGGGATTCCCTCTTTGCGCCTGCGCTTATGCCCGATGGGGTATTCCACCTCGATTTTCTCTGTCTTAGAGCCATCTTTGAAAATCACTTGCACTGCGTTTGCAATGCTCCGCTTATCCGCTTCCAAATACTCACGCGTATATCGCTCATCGACTTCCACCACCATTTTAGCTCGTAGCTCATCGATTCTCGTATCGCTAGCGACATTATCCTCATAGTCATCAGCGACCAATCGCCCAAAAATCAGCGGCACAGCCACCATATATTGTATGCAGTGGTCTCTATCTGCGGGGTTTGCTAGCTCGCCTACTTTGTTGATGATTCTATGTCCAGATTCTTGCGTGGTGATGATGATTTTTTCAATCTCACTTAATCTATCTTTGACTTCACTATGGAGCTTTATCGCCGCTTCTACGGCAGTTTGTGCGTGAAACTCCGCAGGGAAGCTGATTTTAAAGAGCACATTTTCCATTACATAGCTTCCAAATTCTTGCGGGATTGTGAGCTTTTGTCCTTTCATTTTGACATCATTATATCCCCAGAAGCTCGCAGATAGTGCGCTTGGGTAGCCCATCTCGCCTGTTTTTGCTTTGAGGGCTAAATCTACTCCGCGTGAGCTTGCATCGCCTGCAGCCCAGCTTTTGCGCGAGCCTGTGTTTGGCGCGTGGCGATAAGTGCGCAATGCCCCGCCATCGATAAAGGCGTGTGATACGGCATTGCGGATTTCGCTAAAATCACAGCCTAGCAGTTTGGCAGCTACTGCGGTGCTTGCGATTCGCACAAGTAGCACATGGTCAAGCCCCACTTTGTTAAAGCAATTCTCTAATGCCAGCACCCCTTGAATCTCGTGAGCTTTTATCATCGCTTGAAGCACGCAAGACACTTTTAACGCTTCCTTGCCCTCTGCGATATTTTTGCGGCTTACATAGTCTGCCACCGCCCAAATCGCGCCCAAATTATCGCTTGGGTGTCCCCATTCAGCCGCTAGCCAAGTATCGTTAAAATCTAGCCAGCGCACCATAGCCCCGACATTAAACGCCGCGCGAATAGGCTCTAATTGATAGCTAGTCCCTGGGATTTTGCTCCCTAATGGACGAAACTCCGCGCCCTCCACGCTTGGTCCTAGCAATTTCGTGCAAGCAGGGTATTTGAGTGCCAAAATCCCACAGCCTATCGTATCCATTAGGCAGTATTTTGCCGTCTCTATCGCCACTTCACTCTTTGCCACATACTCATCTGCATATTTTGCGATTTTGCTTAGTAGCTCATCAAACTCTGGTCGTTTTGCCTCTAGTATTCCCATATCGTTACTCATTTGTTCTCCTTTGATTTTGGTGTAAGTTTTGCGCGCTTAAAATAGATTTAACACGCGATTTTGTCTTTAAATTCTAGAATTTAAAAGCATTTAGCGACTTAACTATCGGTTTCCTATCGCCACAAAGTCGCGTGGGGCGACACCGATATACTCACTGCTAGGGCGGATAATCTTATTATTTACCCTCTGCTCTTTAATGTGCGCAGTCCAGCCAGACACACGACTCATTATAAAAATGGGCGTGAAATACTCCGTGCGGATTCCCATAAAGTGATACGCAGACGCGCTATAAAAATCCGCATTTGGTGGTAAGTTTGGCTTTTTTTCTTTCATTAGCGATTCGATTGCCTCGCTTACTTTGTATAACAGCGTTTCCCCCCCTAGCTTCTTGCTCCACTCTTTGATGAGTGCGTTTCGCGGGTCGCCCCCTGCGCCATAGATTCTATGTCCAAATCCCATTAGCAGTTGTTTGGTTTCTAGCTTGTGATTTACGCCTTTTATCGCTTCCTCCACGCTTGAGAAGCTCTCAATAAGGTGCATTGCTGCTTCATTTGCCCCGCCGTGAAGCGGTCCGCGTAATGCGCCGATTGCCGCGCTTACCGCGCTAAAAATATCGCTCCGTGTCGAAGCGCAGATTCTAGCCGTAAATGTCGAGGCGTTAAACTCGTGCTCGGCATAGAGGATAAGCGAGCAGTGCATAGCTTTGATAAATTCGCTTGGGGGATTCTCACCCTTTAGTTTTTCTAAAAAATACCCCGCGATAGAATCTTGATTGCTTGCAAAATCTATTTCTTTGCCATTATGCGCGTAATTATGCCAAAAGCATAGCACGCTAGGCAAAATCCCTAATAAGCGGATAATCTTGCTATCTTGGTCGCTAAAATCCTCGCTCTCCGCTTCAAGCGCGCCAAGTGTCGCCACCGCGCTTTGCATTAGATTCATAGGATGCACGCCTTTGGGGATTTGCTTTAGCACTTCTTTTAGCTCTTTTGGCAACGCCCTTTGACTAGCGATTTTGCCTTTATACTCGGTGAGTTGCTTTGCGTTTGGCAGCTCGCCAAACTGCAACAAATACGCCACTTCCTCAAACTCACAATGATGTGCCAAATCCTCAATGCCGTAGCCATAATAATTTAGCCCATTGCCTAGCCCGCAGGTGCATATCGCGCTTTGCCCAGCGATGATGCCCGCTAAGCCACCACTTTTTTTACTTGCTTCACTTTGACTCATTTGCTTTCTCCTTTGTTTTAAAATTTAAATTCTCTGTTTTGCGTCATTGCGACTACATTGCGAGCGGATTTATCAAAATCCGCGTGGCAATCCAAAACCCCCTACTTCTTAAACAACTCATCTAGCTTATTTTCATACGCATAATAATCTAGCATTGCGTAGAGTTCCTCGCGCGTTTCCATTATGTCTAGGACATCTTTTTGATGCCCATTTGCCAAAATGGATTTATACACTTGGTTTGCCGCCTTGCTCATCGCGCGATTTGCCGAGAGGGGATAAAGCACCATTGAGATTCCAGCTCCCTTTAGCTCATCAGCGGTGAAATAAGGCGTTTTTCCAAATTCCGTGATATTTGCTAGCACAGGGACTTTGAGAGCCTTGACAAAGGCGGAGTATTCCTCCAAAGTATGCACCGCTTCGGCAAATATCATCTCCGCCCCCGCTTCCACATAAGCCACTGCGCGCTCTATCGCTTTGTCTTGCCCTTCGATTGCGTGCGCATCGGTGCGAGCCATCACCACAAATTCGCTATCGATTTTGGCGTCCATCGCGGCTTTGATTCTATCGCACATTTCTTGCGTGCTGACTAGCTCTTTGTTTGGGCGATGTCCGCACCGCTTTTGCGCGACTTGGTCTTCTATGTGCGTGGCGGCTGCGCCTGCGCGGATTAGCTCTTTTATCGTGCGCGCGATATTAAACGCCCCGCCAAATCCCGTATCACAATCCACTAGCAAAGGCGTATCCACACGCGAGGTGATTCTCCGCACATCGATACAAAAATCCTCTAGCCCCACGATGCCTAAATCAGGCAAACCATAGCTCACGCTTGCCACGCCAGAGCCAGAGATATAAATCGCCTTATGCCCGATTTTGCTCGCTTGCAATGCCGCATAAGCGTTTGGCGTGCCTACGATGAGTAAGGGCGAATTTTCCTTTAATGCCTGCCTAAATCTTTTTCCTGCTGAAGTTACCATTTTTTCTCCTTTTTTAAAATTTAAATTCTTACAAGTTGCCGTCATTGCGAGAATCACGCTAGCGATTCGTGGCAATCCAAAAATCCTTGTCATACTGAGGTTTCATTAAACCGAAGTATCTCTTTTTGTTTTTGAGATATTTTGCTCACGCTCAATATGACAAAAAATAGATTGCCACGCAAAAACTCGCTTAACACTCGTTTTTGCTCGCAATGACGAAAATCTTTTTTGTCATACTGAGGGCTAAGCCCGAAGTATCTCTAAGAGATATTTTGATTTTCTTGCGAAAACCTCAATATGACAAGGTTTTGCCACGCGAAGCAATCCATACTTATGTTTTGCGCTCGCAATAGCACTAAATCTTATGCCTTAGATTCTGCCTCCTTTGTTGGTGTTTTTGGGTAGCCTAGTTTTGCGATTGCTTCTTTGCAAGATTCTAGCACGGAAGCGTCCTCAATCGTAGCGGGAATCGCATACTCCACGCCATCGGCGATTTCACGCAAAGTCTTTCGCAAAATCTTGCCACTGCGCGTTTTTGGCAGGGCATTTACCACCGTGGCGATTTTAAAGCTCGCCACCGCGCCGATTTCGTGGCGCACAAGCGATACCACGCCATCGATGATTCCCTTATGGTCGCGCTCTATGCCCGCTTTTAGCACCACAAAGCCAAAGGGAATCTCGCCCTTTAGCTCATCATTTACTCCGATAACCGCACATTCTGCGACATCGGGGTGCTTTGAGATGACTTCCTCCATTTCCCCTGTGGAGAGGCGATGTCCAGCGACATTGATGATTCCGTCCATTCGCCCTAGCACATAGACATAGCCATCTTTATCGATATAGCCCGTATCGCCTGTGAGATAGTAGCCTTTGAAATGCTCCAAATAGCCCTTGCGATACCGCTCCTCATTTTCCCAGATTCCCATTAGGCAGGCAGGTGGCAGGGGTAGTTTTAGGCAGAGCGCGCCTTTTTTGCCCGCTTTTAGCTCTTTGCCATCTTCGCCTAGCACTTTTAGATTAAACCCGGGTGTGGGCTTTGTAGGACTCCCCGGCTTTATCGGCATAGGGTCTAGCCCCATAGGATTTGCCGCGATTGCCCAGCCTGTCTCTGTCTGCCACCAATTATCCACCACAGGCTTGCCCGTAACCTTTTGTATCCATTTGAGCGTGTCGCTATCGCACCGCTCGCCCGCGACAAAAATCGTGCGCAAACTCTCTAAATTATATTTTTTTGCTAGCTCGCCTTTGGCGTCCTCTCGCTTGATAGCGCGAAACGCCGTAGGCGCGGAGAATAAAATATTGACTTTGTATTCATCAATGATTCTCCAAAAGCTCGCAGGATTTGGCGTGCGCACGGGCTTGCCCTCATAGACAATCGTAGTGCAGCCATTCATAAGCGGGGCATACACGATATAAGAATGCCCCACTACCCAGCCCACATCAGAAGCGGTGAAAAACACATCGCCTTCTTTTGCGTTATAAATATTATCCATACTCCATTTCATCGCCACAGAATGCCCGCCATTAGAGCGAATCACACCCTTTGGCGTGCCTGTCGTGCCCGAAGTATAGAGGATATAAAGCGGGTCTGTGGCTAGCACAGGCACAGGCTCTACGGGGTGGGTTTTTTCTTCTTCCACTTCCCAATCCACATCTCTCCAAGGGAGCATACTTGCCTTATACTGCGGGCGTTGCCACACGATACAAGTCGTGGGTTTATGTTGAGATTTTTTAATCGCTTCATCTAAAATAGGCTTATACTCAATGATATTGCTTATCTCAATCCCACAGCTTGCCGTCATTATCACGCGTGGTTTGGCGTCCTCTATCCTCATCGCTAACTCGTGGGAGGCAAACCCACCAAACACCACGCTATGAATCGCCCCTAGCCTAGCACACGCAAGCATCGCTATCACGGCTTCGGGAATCATCGGCATATAGATGATGACTCTATCGCCCTTTACCACGCCTTTGTTGGCTAGGATTCCCGCTGTCTTTGCCACTCTATCGCGGAGCTGCTTGTAGGTATATTTTTTCTTAGTATCTGTTACGGGGGAGTCATAGATTAAAGCGAGATTATCGCCTCTGCCGTGATGGATATGCAAATCAAGCGCGTTGTAGCAGGTATTCATACAGCCTCCCACAAACCACCTGTAATGCTCGCCACTATCATCAAGCACATTATCCCATTCATTATACCAATGCACTTTTTGGGCTGCCTCTGCCCAAAAATCCTGCGGATTTTCTATCGAGCGTTTGTATGTTTCCTCATAAATCATTCCCATAGTTTAAAACCTCCTAAAAGTTGTTGTAGGGAAATTACATTATAATGGATTTGTCCTAGAATCTAGGAAAAAAGAGAATCTAATTTTTAGGACAAAGCGCGCAAAAACAATGTATAAAAACATAAAAAGCGACTACTTTTTGCAAAAATGCGCAACTTTTGTGCAATAATTTTGTATAGTTTTATGAAAAATTTTACGAAATCTACTAAAATCTCTCAAAAAAACACGACAAATTGTGTTACAAAAAGTAAAACACCACAAAAATCTACCAAAAAAGAGGAAAAATAATGTTGGATTCTACTCAAAGGTTAATAAAAATATTTGCTCGCTCTGGTTTAAGCGTTAGCAAATTTGCCACTATCGTTCAAAAAGATAGACGCACTGTGTCTAGCTGGCTAAATGACACTGCCAAAAAAGAAATAAGCCAAAGCGTAAAACTCTCCATTGCAAAGGCGTTTCGCTACCCAAAAGAAATATGGGAATGCGAGGAAAAAGAATTTTTTGACTTGCTAGATTCTGCAAGTATAGATGGGATTAGGATTATTGATGAGAGTTATTGCGCGGGGGTAAAATATATCTATGAAAACGAAAATGAAGGCTCACTAATTATCCACCCATCGTTTCCAAACCCTGCGTATAGGGACTTTATCGTCCCTTTGGTGTATAAAAAATCAAATGATGAGCTAGTAGAATCCTACCGCAAAAAGCGCGGAGAAAAAATGCGGGATTATTCCTTTAACGCTAGCGAGTGGTATTCGATAAAATCCCTGCTAGAATTTTGCTTTTCGCCCATTGGCAATTTTTATACCACAGAGCAAAAAATGCAGATTTTAGAATTGATGATAGATATTTTCCGCGACAATCTAAACAAATCGCTTTATTTTTTCGACTCATATAGCCAAAAAATCTATGGGCTTGATATTTTTTATACTTCGATAAATATCAAATCCCAAACGATGTTTTTTAAAGCCCCGATGGAAGCAATGATAGTAGAAGTGCATAATGCCGAGCTAATCAAAAAACTCCACCGACACTATACAAATGCCAAAGAATGCCCCCCACATATCCCCCCACGCGATGCGGTAAATATCCTAGAAATGCTGCTAGAATGTTTGCGAAATAACCTATCTTTGCAAGAAACTTGCGAATATTTAGACAAAAATAGCAAGTATGGAGAGCTATTTTTCCGCACGATAAATGTGAGATAAAAAGTGTTTTTGGATAATGTTTAGGGGGTGAATGTTTTTGGTTTTTTTGTTTGTTGTTTTTTTTTTTTTTTTTGGTTTTGGGCTGGATTTTGTTTGTAGATTTTGCAGAATGTGTTGATTTTTTGAGTGTTTTGCAAGAGGTTGCAGTTTTGTGAATAATGTGATTTTTATTGTTTTTGTTGTTTTGGTTGTAGTTTTTGCAGGATTTGTGAAGTTTGCAAAATATGTTTATTTTGTTGTTTGTTGAGAATCAGCAGATTTTGCAGATTTGCTGAATTTTTTGAATATTTTGCAGAATTTGTTAATTTTGCAAATTTTGTTGATTTTGCATTGATATTTGTCAAAAAGTCGCTTTTGATTTTGGCATTTTGTCTATGCAAGCTCCTGCGTTTAGGATAAGCAAAACATTTTGGTGGCACAAAATCTGTGGCAAACCACCCTCTCATCGTCATTGTGAGCGGATTTTGGCAAGTCAAAATCCGCGTGGCAAGCCACAAAAGGTTTTTGTCATACTTAAACGAAGCGAAGTATCTCAAAATGTCGATAAAAATGGATATATTTCGCGCTCAATATGACAAAGAATTTTTTTGTTATATTGAGCAAAATACAAGACTTGCGTGGCAATCTATGATTACTATTCGTCATTGCGAGCCTTGCATTTTATCAAAATGCAAGGCGTGGCAATCTATTTTATTAAATTTTGCTAAATGTGTGTTTTTTTGGCATTTTGTAGCGATAGATTGCCACGCATTAGATTTTGCTAAAACGCAAAATCTAATTGCTCGCAATGACGATGGGAGGGTGGATTGCCACGATTCTAATTATGGCATTTTGCGTGGGGGTTTGCGGGATTGTAAATAAAAAAGTAGCCCACAAATCGCCACCAAAGAGGGAAGCAAAAAAAACTCTTTGCCAAAAATAAGCAGACAAACAAGGCTTACAAAAATGCCAATAAGCGCGGGTGCTTTATCCACCACCACGCGCCACTGCTCGATAAAAAGCACGATAAAAATCGCATTCATCACAAATGCCATTCCCTGTGCGTTAAAACTGCTTAGATTTTGGCTTAAAAGCGCGCCAAATACGCAACCTAATACCCAATAAATTTGGTTAAAAAGCGCGATAAAAAACATAAAATATCCACGATATTGCGTAGAATTTATATTGCGTTTAGGGCGCGGTTTTTTTAGGTTTAGAAGCGCGAAAGTCTCATCAGTTAGGGAAAAAATAAGATAGTATTTTTTCTTTTTTTCCACGCCATCAAAAAGGCTAAGCGCAGATAGCGCGTAAAAAATCTGCCTAGAATTTATCATTAACGATAATAAAAAAGATTCTATTAAACTCGCCCCATTTGCTAGCAAAACCACGCAGGCAAACTGCATAGCACCCGCATAGATAATAACCCCCATACCCAACGCCCAAATCCAGCTAAACCCAGCCTTTTGAAGCAAAATCCCAAAAGTAGCCCCCATAAGCAAGTAGCCCACAAAAATAGGCAAAGTATGCGGAAAAGCCTCTTTGAGTGCCATAAAAGCGGTGCTTGAAGTAAAATCTTTACACACAAAAAGCGAATCTAATTTTTGCAAAAAATGGGTTAAAAATGGGCTTTTTTGGGGCTTTTTATCGTTGCTAGGGGGCGATTTGGGTGGGGGTGTCTTGCGAACATTATGCGGTGTGTTTTTTTGGTTGTTCATTGTCGTTGCCTTGTTGTTTTTGCGTAGAAAATATAATAAATTTTGCAAAGCAAAAAAAATCTATTTATATCCTTTTAGCTGAAAAAGCACTATGCTAGAGAGGCATACAATAACCCCTGCGATATAGCCTAACACGCAAAAATATCCAAAATCCATAAGCAAAATAATCCCCACAGCAAGCACCAAATACGCAAGCACACGATATAGCCCAAATGATAGCTGGACACCTAGTATAAAGCGAGAAATGGGGCTAGATTTTTGCTCTTGTGAGTCATCGTCCTCTTGTGTTGTTTGGTGTTGATTTTGGGTGGTTTGAGGCTGTTTTTCATTATCTTTGGTAGCGTTTGTTTGGTGTTTTTTTAGTCTAGATTTCATCGCATAAAACGAGCTAAGCACAACTAAAAACGCGCTAACTTGTGCCACAAAAAAACTTAATCCATAGCCAAAATCTAGCGCAAAATACACACCAAAAGCTATGGCTACATTTATGCTAATAAGCGTAAAGAGGCATTTAAAACAAGGCTTTAGATTTTGCTTTTTTTGCTGTGTGGGAGAATCTATGTCTTGTGAGTGATTTTGCATTTGATTTTGTGTGTGATTTTGGGCTTGATTTGGTTTTGGCATTTGTATCCTTTTGGTTAAGTTTTTTTGATTTTGCATACTTTTTGATTTTGCGTTTTTGGCGTTTTGTGGGCGAGCTGTATGCAAATCTCATAAAAATGTGATTTAGACTTTTTGGGGAATTTTAGCGCAAAATTTTTATTATTACTAGATTTTAGTATAATGCCAAGTTTTATGTCAAAAATCTTAAAAATTTTATCCTCAAAGATTTTATGCCAAAAACCTAACCAAACGCTACAAATAAGCAATATGCGATTTTATGAAAGGCTAGCGATGCGAAAATCAATGCGAAATTCTATGTTTATTATGTTGCCCATTATGTCTTGCTTGTCTTTTGTGCTTGTTTTTTTTGCGCTTGTTACGCCCTGCCCCGCAGAGCCTAGCAAGGCTACAGAATCCAATATCGTAGAGATTATGCAAAAGCTACAATATGATAGCGATTTGATACAAAAAGGATTTAGCCTAAATCGCTTTGAGCTAGTCAAAGAGGGAATCACACGGCATAAAGTAGATTTTGACTCGCTTAGGCGGTTTAATATCGAAGTATTTTTGAGTAAAAACAACCTAAATTACGCCCCAATCATTTATTCATTTATCAACAATATCGTAGAAGAGCGCGTGAGCCTAGAATATTTCCTAAGCAAAAATCAAAAAATGAAAGCCTATGAGTCGTTTCAAAAAATCAATCATCGCTGTATGCAGTGCCACGCACTCACTCGCGGGTGGAAATAACAAAATCTAAAAATCTAAAAAGCAAACAAAAAGTAGAGATAAAAAACAAAAAGAAGTAGAAAACAAGTAAGGCTAAAAAAAGAAATGGTGGAGTCGTGGGGAGTTGAACCCCAGTCCAAAACCTACCTCCAAATCAAGAGACTCTACATACTTTCCAAAGGTTTTCATCTCTTGTGTGGCTAAACCTTGAAATCCTCACACAATAGCTTTATAAAATCTTTGCTTAAAATCCTAAAGCAAAATCCTAAGCGCAACTAGCAAAAGTTACGATTGACACCTAGCACGCTAGCAAGCTAAGGCAATCGGCTCAAAAAAGGGTAAAGCTTACGCGACTTTTGCGTAGGCTGGAGCGAATTTTGTGTTGTTTGCGTTTATTGCAAGTGGGAGTTTTACAGCTGTCCCGCGCTGGTATGCACTCAAGGGAAGCAAATCCTGTCGAAGCCAAGTCGACCCCAAATCAAATGACAAACGCCATAAGCAAACGCCATAAGATAGAAAAAAAGAAAAAACACAAATCGTAAAAATCGTTTTTAGATTTTCATAAAAATCTTTACAAAATCTATGCAAAATCCAAAATCAAGTCTTGCGATTTGAAAGCGTGGATTTTAGCACCGCTTGCATAAAATCTAGCTTAAATTTCACATTTAGACTCACAAAATGCGCAAAAAATCATAAAAAAACACAAAAACAACATACTGCAAAATAGTTTTCACACAAATCTTACTGCCCCTGTATATATCCTCTTATCTCAAAATGCTCCGCCTTGCAATCCTCGTTATTTACGCCATCTACAAGTGTTTTTAAATGTTTGCGAATCATATCTGCCTCTGCCTTGCAATAAAACGCAAAATCACCAAAATCCTCAAACACAAAACTACCCTCTTTTAAGCAAGATTTTTTCTCATCATTATCTTTGATAAAATCCACATTTTCCATAGCGCGATAAATCTCATCTTTGTAATGCGCAAGCAAGTAGCTAATAATTTCTCTTGCAACATTTTTGTAAGTTTTTACTTTTTTGACTTCGCCACTAGGTAGCACTAGCTCGGTAGGACGGAAGTAAGTCCAGCTAGATTTTAGGGTATTAGACTCGCTTTTGCTTCTAAATTTTGCAACGCAATCTTTAAAAATTTCCACTTCCAAAAATCTCTTGCACAATGCCTCGCTACGAGATTTGATACAATCCAAATCAAAAGAATCTAGCACACTAAAATAAGAATTTAGATGCAAAGAGCTAGATTCGCTCAAAAACTGCAATTTTTCTAGCGGTGAGTTATCGACTTTTTTATGCGTTTTGACACCTTTTTCTATGAGTGTTAGATTGCCAAAAGTGTGGGCATAGACTTGCTCTATTTGCGTTGCTTCCTCATCGTTTAGATTTTCTAGCCAATTTTGCGCCAATTTTGCGCCAATTTTTCGTAGGATTTTTGGGAAATACATATTCAATATCCACTTCTTTTGGCTCTATCTCATTGTGTGAGACTTCGATTTGTAGCAATATAAAATCCAATATTTTTAAATCGCTTGCCTTTACTTCGCTAAATCTTCGTTCTAGCTCAATATCCGTAGGTGCACGCTCTCCGCCTGTGAGATAACCCAAATATTTTCCCATAGATTCTATGCTTATATGATAGGGCTGTGGCTCTTGATTTAAATTTACATTCGCAGTTTTTATGTATTCATACGCGCTAAGTAGCACGCCAAAAGCCTCCCGCATTTTCAAAGCACATATATTTCTGCGCACAAGATAGCTAAGTAGCATATTTAGCACGCCATCAAAATTTGCAATATCTAATTTGCCTGCGTTAAAATCATCAATAAGTCGCATAAGCAATGGATAAGCAATGCTAAAACCTAGACGCTGAAAAAGTTTTAATTTATGATATAGCATATCAATTTCATAAGATGGGATATTGTAAGGATTATTTAGCAAATGTCGAGTTTGATTTATGCTTAGCACTGCGTAATTTTGGGCAAATTTTAGCATATCTTGCATTATAGATTCTCTATCATCGCCAAAATACGCCCTGCTTAATGCTTTAAAATTATTATAGATTTCAAGCTGGTCTTTTTTGATGTTTTTTAAATACATACGCAAATAATTAAGGATAAACGCCTCCACATTGCTTTCTTGTTGCAAGGTGGATTCTATTTTTTTCCAATATGTTTCAAATAGATTTTGTTGGGTTTGATAATCCTCCCCCATCATCAAAAAATTGCGGATTAAATCCACTCCATCCAAATGCAAACCTGTGGCGTTGATAGACTCAAATACGACTTGCGGGTCGTTTTCTTTGTTGCTACCTTCTAGTCCGATAGTTACGATATTTAGTCGCATAAATGCGTTGTATATCGCCTCGATTGATTGCCCATCTTTTAGGGCTTGTCTTATTTTGCGCACAAAAGTTTTGTAATTGTCTATGACATTAGAAAATCCATTAAACTCATTTTTTCGCTCATATATCACGCACAAAAACGCTCTTCTATCTTTTTGTATAGGTTTTAAGCGTAGTCTAGCTTCTTCATATCCCCCCTCACTAGATTTTGCCCCAGAAAAATTCAAAAATGTCTCAATACTTGCGCGGACAAAATCATTATCCACCGCCTCTTTGTGCAATGCTTTTAGAAAAAGCATAAGCGAAGTAACGCGCTGCTGCCCATCGATAATGACAAATTGCTGTCCTAGACTATCTTGATGCCAAATATAAGTAATCGTGCCTAGATAATGCTTTCTTTGAGGTGTTTTGATTAGCCCCAAAATATCATCAAACAATTTTTCGCAATTTTCCTTTTTCCAAGCATAATTGCGCTGATATACAGGAATCACAAAGCTTGTTAGCTGTTTGCTAAAAAAATCATTGATACTAGATTCTGCGACATTCATAAAAACTCCTTTATTTTGTTTGGGGCTTGTTTGGGATTTGTTTGGGGTATGATTTTAAGGCGTGATTTTGAGGTTTGATTTTGTGATTCTACCAAATATGCCAAAATGTCGTGCCAAAAATAGCGTATATTTTCACTCTTTTTTGCTACACTTTTGATTCTGCAAACTTACGCAATTATCAAAATCCAAACAACACCAAAATCCAAAAATCACTTTTCAAGGATACGCAAAAATGGCAGATTCTAGGCTGTTTTTATTTACCTCCATACTTATTGGCGTTGGCGTGGTTATGAGCTATTCGCTTTCAAGCTATCCCGTGCTAGCATATCATTATAGCGAGCTACATTTCGTGCAAAGGGAGTTTGCAAGCGCAGTGATGGGAATCTTGCTTATGTGGGCTTTGGCACAATGCAAGCCAGATAAATATTTTCTAAAATTTGGATTTTTGCTGTTTTTTGTGTCGTTTTTTTTGATGATTGTTATGCCATTTTTGCCAGAGAGTATGGCGACTTCTGCGGGTGGAGCGAAGCGGTGGATTCGCCTGCCTCTTATTTCGATTGCGCCTAGTGAGTTTTTTAAAATCGGTTTTGTGTTTTTTTTGGCGTGGAGCTTTTCGCGCAAATTTGCCACCAATCAAAGACGCAGTATTTTTCAAGAGATTTTAGTGATTTTGCCCTATATCGCGGTGTTTATCATCATCGTAATGGTGCTAGCGGTGATGCAAAATGACTTAGGGCAAGTAGTCTTGCTAGCGATAACGCTTACAACTATGCTAATTGCTGCGGGAGGGAGCTCGGGGCTTTTTGGGGTTTTGTTGCTAGTGAGCGGTGGGCTAGCTAGCGTATTTATCGCTACTTCGGAGCATAGGATAGAGCGACTAAAATCGTGGTATGCAAACGCGCAAGATTTTATCTTGCCTCTTATGCCTAGTCGCTTTGCAGAATATTTGCGAGTCGAAAATCTACCCGAACCATACCAAATCTACCACGCCACAAATGCCCTATATAATGGCGGAATCTTTGGCACAGGGCTTGGCAATGGAATCATAAAGCTAGGATTTTTAAGCGAAGTGCATACCGATATGGTGCTAGCAGGCATAGGCGAAGAGCTAGGGCTAGTGGGGCTAAGTGCGTGCGTGCTATTTATCATATACATTGTTTATCGCATACTAAAAATCGCAAATCGCGTCCAAAACAATGTGCATTATCTTTTTTGCGTGGGGATTGCTATGCTTATCGGGCTTAGTTTTCTTATAAACGCGCTTGGTGTAGCAGGGCTTATCCCGCTAAAAGGCATTGCCGTGCCTTTTCTTAGCTATGGTGGTAGCTCTATGCTTGCAAACTGCCTTGCAATAGGACTTGTGCTAAGCATATCTCAAGTAGCGCAATACCAAAAAAACTAACGCGAAAATCTAGCACGCAAAATCTAGCGCAAAAACTATCATAAAAACTATTTGGCAAATGCAATCTAACTCTAAAACTAAAAAAAAAGATATTTTTGCCATTGTAGCCCCCACAGCTAGTGGCAAAAGCGCCCTAGCAATCAACCTAGCAAAAAAACTAAACGCAAATATTTTTTCTTTTGATTCGCTTAGTGTTTATAAATACATTTCTATCGCTTCGGCAAAACCTAGCCAAAGCGAGCTAGATAAAATCAAACATTACGGCGTAAATGAGCTAGAGCCAGATAGGCATTGCAATGCGGGGGTGTTTATGAGGATTTTCACTCACGCGTTGCAAGAAAGTAGAAGTGCAGAAAAAATCCTTATTTGCGTGGGTGGGAGTGGATTTTATCTGCATAGCATTATGCAGGGGCTATCTAAAAATCCCATAAAATCTAATGAGGATTTTAGCCCAAAATCTAGTTTGGCAAAATCTAACTTGACAACATCTAGTTTGGATTCTAGCTTAGATTTTGGTGTGGATTTTTATGCAAAATCTAGCCTGCCAAATGCTAAATGCAATAGCAAATGTAATAGCGAGATTAGCACAAAAATCTCTAGCCTAAAAAATCCCTATCAATTTTTAGAATCCATCGATAGCGTTGTGGCAAAAAATATCCACCCAAATGACACATACAGAATCCAAAAATTGCTAAGCATTTATTATGCGAGCGGGATTGCGCCTAGCGAGTATTTTAAAACCCACAAAAAAACGCCACTTTTTGCAAATATCCCAATCTATATCATAGACACGCCAAAAGAAGTGCTAAATGAGCGCATACAAGCCCGCACAAGCGCGATGCTAAAACAGGGGCTAGTAGATGAGGCAAAATGGCTTTTTGCAAAATATGGTGGCAAGATTCAGCCATTTAAGGCTATCGGGCTAAAAGAATGCTTAGAATGTTTTAAAAATAATGTCGATTTAAGCAAACCAAAAAACATAGAAAATCTATGCGAGCAAATCGCCACCCACACGCGCCAGCTTGCCAAACGACAGCGCACTTTTAATCGCTCCAAATTTAGCAATGCTACTTGCCTACCATATAATGAGCTAGAAAAAAAAATCTTAAATGATTTTGGCTAGATTTTGCAAGTTTTGCGTATTTTTTTGCGTGGTTTTTGTGTGGCTTTTGTGTGGTTTTTTTGTGGTTTTTATGTGGCGATTTGATTTTGTCTATTTAGATAAAGTATGCTAAATTTTTGTTACAATATTATTCCAAGACATAGCGTTAAATTTAGAAAATAAGGGATAAAAATGCCAAAGACAGATTTTGATATAGAATCTTCGCTATTGCTAGATATGCCTAAAATGGTGCGTGTGATTTTGCTAAATGATGACTACACAGAGATGGATTTTGTGGTGGCGGTATTGCAAAATATCTATGCCAAAAGCCACGATGAAGCACTTGCCTTAACGCTAGAAATCCACAAGCACGGCAAGGCAATCTGTGGAATCTATCCCTATGACATAGGCGAAACCAAAGTTCAAGAAACCATAAAAGCCGCAAAACAAGCACAATTTCCACTAAGGGCATATACAGAATCCATTGAGTAGATTTTGGCTTTTTATAGCAAGATAAAAGCCCAAAAAAGCGCGAAAATCGACTCTAAATCCCCATATTTTCAAGCATTTACAAGCCATTTTTAAACGCTAAAATCCAAAACAAAGAGAATCCAAATGCCATTTTCCACCCCCCCTTTTAGACAACAGCCCATTTTTGCCGATACGCTTAGCGAGATTATTGATTATTCTGTGCGCGTAGCACGGGAGTTGCACCACGAATATCTAACCATTGAGCATATTTTTTTGGGGCTTATCGTGCATAAAAAAAGCAAAGAATTTTTAGAATCCTGCGGTGCAAACACCGCCCAGCTAGAATCCCACATAAAAGACTACCTAACCAAATACATTCCAAGCAATGAAAAAATCTCCCTGCCCAAACAAACCCCAGCACTAGGACGCGTGCTATCCCAGATGGTGCGCCACGCGGACACTTCAGGGGCTAGCGTGGTAGAATTTTGGGATTTTTTGGCATTTGCTTTTGAGGAGAGGGATAGCTATTGTGCGAGGTTGTTAAAAAGTCTGCAAGTTAGCAGGTTAGATATTTTAGAAAATATCCCAAGCAATGATTTAGAGCTGCAAAAAAATGAGCTAGGACAAAGCCAGCCACAAGGCACAGGACTAGATTCTAGCAAAAATGTTGGCTCACATTTTAGCCAAAAAGGCAGGGCAAAAAGCGCGCTTGAAGGGTTTTCAAAAAATCTAAACGCCCTAGCAAAGCAGGGCAAAATCGACCCTTTAATCGGGCGAGATAGCGAGCTAAGACGCATTTGTGAGATTTTGTGTCGGCGCAAAAAAAATAATCCAATCTTGCTAGGCGAACCCGGGGTTGGCAAAACCGCTATTGTCGAGGGGCTAGCCCTAGCCATAGTCCAAGACAAAATCCCAAAAAAATTGCAAGATTGCGTGATTTACGCGCTTGATTTGGGTGCGCTTGTCGCGGGGAGCAAGTATCGGGGGGATTTTGAAAAACGGCTAAAATCAATCATAGCCGAGCTAGAAGAGCAAAAAAATGTCATTGTTTTTATCGATGAGATTCACACTCTTGTAGGCGCGGGTGCGACTTCAAGCAGCAGTATGGACGCCTCAAACTTGCTAAAACCAGCACTTGCAAATGGAAATATTCGCTGTATCGGTGCTAGCACTTTTAGCGAGTATAAAACAAGCATTGACAAAGATAAAGCCTTGTCGCGTAGATTTTGCGCTGTCGATATAAAAGAGCCTAGTTTAGATTCTTGCTTAGCGATTTTAAAATCTTTGCAACCGCTTTATGAGGATTTTCACGGGATAAAGTATGATGATGAAGCCCTGCAAGCCTGCCTAGAGCTAGCAAATCGATATATACACGATAAATTTTTGCCAGATAAGGCTATTGATTTGCTAGATGAAGTGGGGGCTACATTTTCGCTAAGCAATGCCACGCTAAATGGGCTACAAACCAAGCAACATCACAATACTAAACATTCTAAAATCCAAAAACCTAACATTGTCAATCTAGCGGATTCTACGCCTACACAGCCGACAAAATCGACAAAATCCAAAAACCCCAAGACAACATCTAAAACCACCCAAACTATCATCACCAAAAAAGATGTCGAAGAAGTGCTAAGCAAGACATATCATATCCCAAAATCCCAAGTAAATGCTAATGAACGAAACGCCCTAAAAACGCTCGATAAACGACTAAAAAATCGCATCTATGCCCAAGATGAAGCCATAGACAAAGTCGTGCGCTCTATCAAAATCGCCAAAGCAAATCTAAAAGAGCCAAACCACCCCATAGGCAGCTTTTTGTTTAGCGGTCCTAGCGGGGTTGGCAAGACGGAGCTAGCAAAAGAGCTAGCCTCCCATTTGGGAATGGCATTTGTGCGATTTGATATGAGCGAATATAGTCAAGCCCATAGTGTCGCCACGCTCATCGGCGCACCTGCGGGCTATGTCGGCTATGAAAATGGCGGAATCTTAGTAGATAAAATCCGCAAAAATCCCCATTGCGTGCTTGTCCTAGATGAAATCGAAAAAGCACACAGCGATATTTATAATATTTTATTACAAGTAATGGACAATGCCACGCTTACCGATAATATGGGCAATATTGCGCGGTTTAATAACGCCATTTTGATTCTCACTTCAAACGCAGGGAGCAAGGAAGGCAATGCCATTGGTTTTAGCGCGGATAATTCTGCTCGCATAAGCGGTGCGCTAAAAGATATTTTTAGCCCAGAGTTTCGTGGCAGGCTTGATGGAGCGATTTATTTTAATCCGCTTAGCAAGACAGAATTTAGAAAAATCACACAAAAAATCATCAACGATATGAATGCCTCGCTAGAAAAAAGAGGCATAAAAATCACGCTAGATTCTAGCGCGCTAAATCGCCTAAGTGCTAGCAGTGGGGAAAGTGCGCTAGGTGCTAGAGAGATAAAAAAGATAATTGATAGTGAGATAAAATCTACTTTGAGCGAAATCATCATAAGTGGCAAGCTAGATAAGGGAGGCGAAGTGTTTGTTCGCTTTGAAAAAAATAAATTTGTGCTATCTCTTGCTTAAATTTTGATTGCAAAATCAAGCAGAATTTATAAAAGTTTTGGCTTTATTTTGCGATAAATTTGCTACCAAAATTGAAGTTAAGATTTTAATTGCAATCGCAAAAGTGAGAATCCAAGCTCAAATGTATCAAATCCATCACTTTGCATAAAATGCCCTCCTTTTGGCTCTCTCACAAAAGTCGCTTCTATTTTTTGGGCTAGATTTTCGCTAAATTCACAAGGGACGATTTCATCATCTTGCGCGCTAATGACTATGCGATTTTTAACCCTCATAATAATATTTGCAAAATCTAAATCCCCCTTAGCAAAGCTATCAAGCTCGGGGAGTGAGGGCAGAGGATTGCAAAAACCTGATACAAGCAAAATGCCACCGATTTTTGGATTTTGATTATCTTGCTTTAGCGTGTGTATGTAGCGCAATGTGCTAATCGTGCCAAGAGAGTGCGCAACAAAAAAAGTATCGCTATTTGGAGTGCCAACATTATGCTTTATGCACTCTATCCATTCTTCTAATATCGGATTTTGAGGGTTTGGCATAGAGAGGATTTCTACGCTTGCCCCTAGATTTTCCGCCTGTTGTTTTAGCCATACAAACCAATGTTTGCGTGGATGCGCATCAAATCCGTGAATGATAAAAACGCGTTTTTTTGCATTGCTAGGCGTTGGTGTCATTTTATTGCTCTTTAAGGTTGTGGATTTTGTGTGTTAGGTTTTGGTTGTAGTGATTTTGGTGTAGGATTTTTGTTTGCGTGAGGGGGGTGGCTAGGTTGATTTTGGGTATCTATGCTAGATTGCGCCACATCTTTAGATTCTCCATTAAAATCCGCTATATTTAGCACTTGTTTTATGAGTTTTACTTCTTTGCTTATTTGGGCGGTGGCTGTGATTTGGTTTAGCAAAATGTAGATATTTATCATCAGTAGCACGACTGCTATCATACCGATAAATATGACGATTTTCATCGCTTTTTTTGCGATATTTAGGGCTTGCTCATTTGGTGCATTCATCACATTCCTTTTTAAATTGCTTATTTTGATTTTGATTTATTTTGATTTGTTTGTAGCGTTTGTTTTGGGTTTTTAAAATCCACAGGGCAAATTCTACCAAAATCCCACTACAAAATCACAAAGCCTTTGTGAAAATCTTGTTTTATCGATTGAAAACTAAATCTTGTTTATTTGTTCGCTCATTCGTTCGTTCGTTCGTTTATTTATTTGCAAGCCAAATTTTATTTCCCGCTATCCATTTTTGATTGTTTGATTTTGCCCCTCCATTTTGTCTATCCATTGTTTTTCACTCCATTTTGCCCCTCCATTTTGCCTCTCAAAAACTTGCAAACCCCATTTTTTGCTAGCCTTATTTTTACTCCACTTCAGCGTCTATGACATCATCATCTTTGCCTTTTTTGCTAGCATTTGCGCCACCTGCATTCTCTTGGCTTTTGCCATCTTTTGCATACATCGCTTCAGCTAGCTTGTGGCTTGCCTCTGTGAGCGTTTTTACCTTTTCATCGATTTGTTCTTTTGTGGCATTTTCATCTTTTAGCGTGGTTTTTAGCTCCTCTAGCGCAGAATTTATCTTTTCTACATCGCTAGATTCTAGCTTGTCTTTCATTTCTGTTAGCGTTTTTTCCGTTTGATACACTAGCGAATCCGCCATATTGCGCGATTCTATCGCACCTTTACGCTTAGCGTCTTCTTCTTTGTGTAGCTCGGCATCTTTTACCATTTTTTCGATTTCACTATCGCTTAGCCCGCTTGAGCCTGTGATTTTGACTTCTTGGGATTTACCACTTGCTTTGTCTTTGGCACTCACGGTCAAAATCCCATTTGCATCAATATCAAATGTTACTTCGATTTGAGGCACACCGCGCGGTGCTGGCGGGATTCCCTGCAAGTCAAAATTTCCTAACAATTTATTATCTTTTGCTAGTTCGCGCTCGCCTTGAAGCACGCGGATTGTTACGGCTGGCTGGTTGTCTTCAGCGGTGGAAAAAGTCTGGGTTTTTTTGGTAGGGATTGTCGCGCCCCTATCGATTACTTTTGTCATCACACCACCAAGCGTTTCGATTCCTAACGACAGCGGCGTTACATCAAGCAATAGCACATCTTTGACATCGCCTTTTAGCACGCCACCTTGTATCGCCGCGCCCACAGCCACGACTTCATCGGGATTGACTGATTTGTTTAGCTCTTTGCCGATGAAGTCTTTTACGCGCTCTTGGACTTTTGGGATTCTCGTGCTTCCGCCCACCATTACCACTTCGCTTATATCGCCCTTGCTAAGCCCCGCGTCTTTAATCACAGAATCAATCTTAGTAATCGTCTCATCGATTAAATCCTCAATAAGGCTTTCAAACTTCGCACGCGTGAGCTTTTTGACAAAGTGCTTTGGACCGCTCGCATCTGCCGTGATAAAAGGCAGGTTGATTTCGCTCTCTTGCGCGCTTGAGAGTTCCTTTTTGGCATTTTCAGCCGCGTCTTTTAGTCGCTGGAGTGCCATCACATCGGCTTTTATGTCGATTCCACTTTCATCTTTAAATTCTCCCGCCGCCCAATCAATTATGCGGTTATCAAAGTCATCGCCTCCCAAAAACGCATCGCCACCTGTGGCAAGCACTTCTACGACATTATCGCCCGTTTCTAGCACCGTTACATCAAATGTCCCGCCACCTAAGTCATACACCATTATTTTTTCGCTCTCTTTTTTATCAAGCCCATAGGCAAGCGCGGCTGAAGTGGGCTCGTTTATGATTCTAAGCACATTTAGCCCCGCAATCGTGCCCGCCTCTTTTGTCGCCTTTCGTTGAGAGTCGTTAAAATACGCTGGCACCGTGATTACCGCTTCACTCACGCTCTCACCCAGATAGCTTTCGGCGTCCTCTTTGATTTTCATCAGAATCTTCGCGCTAATTTCTTGTGGCGTGTAGGTTTTATCCGCGATTTCTACCGCGCACGCGCCATTTCTATCGACTATCTTATAGGGAAGTCGCTTCTGCGCCTCTTTTGCCTTGTCCTCATTTAGCATAAGCCCCATAATGCGCTTAATGGAGTAAATCGTCTTTTGAGGATTGGTTACAGCCTGCCTTTTGGCTGGCTCGCCTACCAAAATCTCGCCCTTATCGGTAAATGCCACGATTGAGGGCGTAGTGTTTTTGCCCTCTTTGTTAGCGATGATTTTTGCCTCTGTGCCTTCATATACCGCCATTGCGGAGTTTGTAGTCCCTAAGTCTATTCCAATTACTTTTGCCATTTGTTATCCTTTGTGTTGGTTTTGTTTTTTAGTTTTTGACTAATGCCACCATCGCTGGTCGCAAAGTCCGCTCTTTATAAGTGTAGCCCTTTTGCAAAACTTGAGCGATGTCGCCATCGTTTAGTTCTGCGTTTTGCACCTGCATAATACATTCGTGCAAATTTGGGTCAAACTCACCGCTCGTGCTAATCTCCTCTATGCCGTGCTTTTGCAGGGTTTTTAGTAGATTTTCTTGCGTGAGGTTGATACCCTCCAAAATCGCGCTATGCTCTTTTGCCGCTTCCTTTGCCCGCTCTAGCGTATCTACAATCGGCAATAAATCTTTGGCGATTTTTTCATACGCGTATTCTAGGGCTTGATTTTTCTCGCGCTCTAATCGCTTTTTGACATTTTCAAAATCCGCGTGAGCGCGCAAATATTTGTCTTTCCATTCATTTATTTGGGTTTGAAACTCGCTAGGATTTTCCTCCTCATCATCGCCAGAATCGCTAGAATCAACAAAATCGCTAAAATCATTTGTTTCGCTTGATTTGAAAAACTCTCGTGCTTCTTTTGATTTTTGCCTCTGGCTAAAATCGCTAGATTCTGCGCTATTAGAATCTGCAGATTCTACAAATTTATTGCTAGATTCTAACTCGTTTATTAGTTCATTTTCAAAATCCGCATCATTTGGATTCTCTCCCAAATCTGCAAGATTAGAATCTTTGCTCATTGTTGCTCCTTTGTGTTGGGATAAAAAGCGCGTCCTGTGCCTATTCTCAAAGATTTTCCACTTCACGCGCTTTTTTCTAATGCCTCATAAAAGCCCTCATAATCTTTTGTTAGCTTGCCGATACAAAGCATTTTTGCCTCGCTATCCTCGCCATTTTTTAGATAAGTGGCGTTGTGTGCTAGCACCATATATTCGCTTTTTTCAGGGAAAAATACCGCGTTTTCAAGCCTGCTAAACATTTCGCCATTTAAGATTTCAAGCGCGATTTGCGGCTGTGAGCTAACTAACTCGCCCAAATACTCTAGCCCAAAAAATTTCGGCGCACTCTGCAAACTGCAAAGCGCGTTATAAAGGCTTGTCGCGCAGACTTCTTTTGCGATTTTTATGATGTCTTCTAGCTCCATACCTTGTAATTCCTTGCAAAAACGCGACATATTTGCCACAAGCGGAATCGCCACCCTATCTTTGCTGAAACATAACACAAGCGTTTGTGCCTCATCTAGCTCAATGACTTGAAGTAGCTTTTGGCTAAAATTTTGCGCTACGCTTGGCTTTATCACGCAAGATAGCGCGAAAATCTTGCAGCTAGATTCTAGCTTGCTAGAATCTAGCGTGGGGTGCAAATCTTTGGGGCTAAGTTTTTTACGCCAATAATCTTTTAGCGCGTAAGCGGTAGGCACTCGCCCAGAGCTAATGTGGGTTTGCACAATCACGCCTTCCTGCCCCAAAATCTTAAAATAATTGCGAATCGTAGCAGAAGAGATATTCACACCAAGCGAGACTTTGAGCGTCTCCGAGCCGATAGGCTCTTGATATTTGATATATTGGCGAATCATCTCATTAAGCAAAAATTCTTTTTTTTGCATTTGCTAGTCCTCACAATCAATCTATGGAAATTTACAAAATACGAAAAAGGCTTGCTAAAGCTATTTTGTCTTTAGCGATGAGAATTTTAGCCCAAAAAAGTAAATAAAATTAGCATTTAAGCAAAAAGATTGCTAAAAATTATAAAATATGAGTGTATGACTATAAACTTTACTTAGTATATTTATTTAGATTTTCTTATGTGGATACTAGCAAACTATGAAAAACACGCTTTTTTTATTTTTTATTGTGTTTTTAAAACTTTGGCGTTTTTTTTGGTTTATGTTTTGGTTTGTTGCAATCGCATTTGGCTTTTTTGCGCTTTTTTCTGCATTGTTTTTTTGCTTTGTGGCAGGATATATAGTAGCCATAGATTATGTTTATCTTTCAAATCATTTACAAATCACTTAAAAGGGAAGATTCTATGCTTTTTCATAATTTGTTTTATTTTTGCATTTTTGCCAATCGTGTGGATAGTCTTTCATTTGCTAAAAAACCAAAGTTTTGCAAGATTTTATAATGGATTCTGCGATAGATTTTGTAGTAGATTTTATGATAGTTTTTGTGATGGATTCTATAATGTGTTTTTATGATAGATTTTGCCATATCTTTTTTGCAAACTCAATTATTGCAAACACTGACAAAACTAGCCCCCACACAATCAACACTTACAAATTTTGCTAAAATCTTTTTGATTGCTTCAAGCCTATTTTTCTACGCCTTTTGGAATCTCTCATACTTGCCTATTTTGCTAATCTCTATTACTATCAATTACTTTTTAGCAAAAGCGATTTTGCGTTTTAGCGTTGTGCGATTTTTACACTACAAATGGTGTCAATTCACACGCTAAAATCTAGTAAATCATCATTACAAGATTCACTAGAATCTAATATTGCTTTCTCATCGCTAGGCTTTAAGAAAGCCGCAACAATCGATAAAAATATTTGAATTGCCACGAAAAATCTAGCGATTTTTCTCGCAATGACGGCACAAGTGTAGATTGCCACGAATTTACTAACGCAAATTTTCACAATGACGATGGGGGTGGATTGCCACGCATTAGATTTTGCAAAAAATGCAGAATCTAATGCGTAGCAATGACAAATGTTTGTAGTATGATGATTTGTGGAGAATGGATTTGCTACGCGGATTTTGTCAAATCCTCTTGCAATGGTAAAAGTTGCGCTTGCAATGATAGAAATAGAGTGTAGCGTGGTCGCACAGCAATGACAGAAATAGAGTAGCGCGTAGTCGCGTAGCAATGATAGAAATAGGGTCTCTAATTTATCATAAAATCAAATCAAACCAAATAAAGCTTACATAAAGCTAAGTCAAATCAATATAAGCAAAGCAAAATTAAGCAAAGTTACACAAAAATAAACCAAATAAAGCCAAATCAAAATCCGCCGTTATCTTGGAATCGTAGTTGCGCTTTGTCATCTGCTTGTTCATCTTGTGGATTTTGCCCGGGTATAGGATTTGGTTGCGTGGTGTCTTTTTTGTCATCGCTTTTTTTATAGGGCGGTCCTTTTGCGATGACTTTGGTAAGCTCTGCGGCGCGTTTTGCGTCCATTTTTGCCAAAATCTTAGACGCCTCGCTAGGAGTTAGCGCGGTTAGGATTTCAGCAGCTTCGCCATCATCTAGTTCTGCTAGGATTGGCGCAGCTTTTGAGTCTTTCATACCCGAAAAAGTTTTGGCGACTTTGGAAGCTGAAGTGCTTTGTATTTGGGCTAAAATCTCTTCATTTTTAGCGATTAGCTCTTCTATCGCCTTTTTTTCTGCGGCGACTTTGTCAAATGCCTGTTTTTGCCTTGCTTGCGCTTCTTTGATTTTGTTTTGGAGGGCTTGCTCTTGGAGTTTTAGCTGTGCTTGCTTTTGTTCGATTAGATTTTGCGTGGCGTTGCGATAGACTTCTAGATTTTGCATTTTTTCATTTAGCTCGCGCAAAGAATCTTTTATCTCGCCTTTTCGCGCTTCAAATATCGCATTGCATTGCAAAATCTCATTTGCATTTTGCGTGTTTTGTGCGCTTTGTTTGTTTTGAGGATTCGCAGACGCGCTATATGCCACACTAGCACAAAGTATAAAAAACAGCGCGTGTTTTATCATTTTCATAACTTGCTCCTTTTTTAGCTATAAAGTTCGCTTTGAGAGGGTTTGTTGTAAAGTAATAAGGCGATTTCATCAAGGTTTTTGGATTCTGCTTTTTTTAGTTTTTTTAGTAGTTTTTCTCTCTCTTGCTCTTTTATATGTTTGTATTTTTCGTATTCTATGTAGATAGTTTTGCGCTCTTGCTCTAGGGTTTTTAGATTTGCTTTGAGGGTGGATATAGAGGCGCGGATTCTATCGATTTCATTGATGATGGCTTTTTGCTTGGCATTTGTTTGCAAAAAAAGCGCGAAATCGCCCTCTTTTTGATATGTGATTTGAGAGAGTGAGATTTGCAACTCATCGATTTTGCCATATTGTGCGGCGATTTGGTTATTTACTCGCAATATCTCTAACTCTTTTGCATCTAGTCGTTTTTTGTGCGCTAGGACAAGTGCGTCAAATGGAGTTTTCATCTCTGCCCTTTGTGTTTTATCTACAAGCATATTCACAAATCTAGCAAAACTAAAATCCGCTAAAATCTAAAAAACATTGTAACACATTTTTGTAGCATATTTTTTAAGTGCCTCTTAGCGATAAATGCTCTCTTTTCGCTCCGCTCCTGTGGATATGATAGAGATTTTCACGCCCACTAGCTTTTCAAGCGCGTCTATGTAGGATTTTGCATTTGGCTCTAGCTCATCGATTTTGGTAGATTTTGCGCTATGTTTCCAGCCCGCATACGCCTCATAGATAGGTTTTGCATTGTCCAAATCGCTTGGGACATAATCGATTTTTTTGCCTTTGTAGTCATAGCCTACGCAAACTTTGACTTCTTCAAATCCATCTAGCACATCTAGTTTCATTAGGGCGATTTCATCACAACCATTTAACTTGCAAGCATATCTTGCAGCCACCGCGTCAAACCACCCGCATCGCCTAGCCCTCCCCGTAGTCGTGCCAAATTCCGCTCCTTTTTGTCGCAAAAGCTCGCCTATCTCGCCAAACTCTTCGCTAGGAAACGCGCCATTTCCCACGCGTGTGCAATACGCCTTAGCAATGCCTATGACTTTGTTTATAGATTTTGGTGGCAAGCCACTCCCACTGCAAGCACCTGAAGCGATAGTCGTAGAGCTTGTTACAAAGGGATAAGTCCCGTGGTCTATATCTAGCATACTGCCCTGCGCGCCTTCTAGCAAAATCTTTTGTCCGCTACTTTGCGCTTGCCAAAGCAGGTTCGTGCTATCGGTGATAAATGGCAAAATCTTAGTCGCGCAAGATTTTAGCAATTTGATGATAGATTTTACTTGTTTCTCATCTAAATCTTTTCGCTCAAAAAGCCTAGATTCTAGCGCGTCTAAATCGTATAAATCGCATACGCGAATGCCGATTCTGCCGACTTTGTCGCAGTAGGTTGGTCCTATGCCTTTGCCTGTTGTGCCGATGGCGGTTTTTGATTGTGCTTCGTTTAGTATATCGCGCTCTTGATGAAATGGCAAAATCAAATGCGCTCTATCAGAGATAAATAATCGCCCCTCTAAGTCGCCAAATTGCGACATTTCTTTGATTAAGGATTCTAAGTCGATGACTACGCCATTGCCGATTAGGTTTTTGCAATGAGGGGTGATTATGCCTGATGGGATTAAATGCAGGGCGTATTTTTTGTCATTTACGACTATGGTGTGCCCAGCATTGTGCCCGCCTTGATAGCGCACTACAAAATCATAATCCTTTGCTAGGGCATCTACTATTTTGCCTTTGCCTTCATCGCCCCATTGGATACCAACAACTAAATCTGCCATTTGATTCTCCTTACAAAATTTGGTTATGCTTGTCTTTGTGCGATAAATCGCGGATTGTGCGCGTGTGGCTTTGGCTACATACGCTCAAAAAGTTGCTCCCTTGCCATAGGCTTAAAAACCACGATTTCTCATCACAAATACTTCGCACATTTATTGCCCTTAGTTTGAAAATTTATGCTTTTTCTTGCTTTTTTTTACATAATTTAAAAAAATCCAAATTCTAGCATTTTGCGGTATTACTTTGTGCAATCATTTTGCCCTGCAAATGAGGCGTATTAGACATACGCTTTTAGACAAAGCAGGGGGATAAGGATTGCACAAATTCATTACCCAAAGGCGAATTTCACTTACAATTTCGTAAAATTTTTGCAATCACATTATCCTCATATATCCCCACCCCACCACACAAACAATCTTGGATTTTATACTTCCCGCCCAAAAACAGCACGCTATTTTGCGCAAACCCCTTATACACAATATCATCATAATACGCCACCATTGTCCGCTCTAGCGGGGAAATAAGCGTGCGCGGATAATCACAAGATTTTGCCTTTTCAAGCAATCTCTCACATTCTAGCTTCAAAAACATCGGTGCATTTGGGATATAGCCTGCCAAATCCTCTATGCTAGATAGCTTTATGATTTCTTGCATAAATGGGGCTTTTTGCGTGATTTCCTCTAAGCAAAGAGTGCCAAAAGATTCTATGCTTTGCCCCATTTCTGCTAGGCATAGTTGCAAGATTTTAGCGTTGCTTACTTGCAGGTGGGATTGTAGCGAGAATTTTTCTAAAATCTGCAAACATAGCTTTATCACTTCGGTGAAATTGCTTGGATTTAGACATTCTGCGCCGATTTGGTAAATCTCATTAGTAGGGTAGCTAAACACGGGCTGGATATAAAACCATTTTTGATGATTGATAGCGCGTCCTAGCCTTTTGGTTAGAATCCGTATCGTGTCAATCGTAGAATCATAGCGCAGAGAAATTTGATGATTGTTTTGAGAATTTAGACGGATAATGCGCCTATCGCCGATATTTTGCTGGTGCTCTAAATATGAAAAATACGGCGTAACGATTTCTTCAAATCCATTTTGGCTAAACACTTCGCACGCATAAGATTCTAGCTTGCGTTTGATTTGTGCGGATTTGCCAAAATAGAGTTTTGTCCCCTCTGGGATTTCGTGCTCAAAAATCACTTTTTTTCCTTATGTTGTTTTTTGTGTTGTTTTTTAGTTTTTAGATTTTGTGTGCCTTGTGAGAATTATAAACTCGTTTTGTTTTTGTAAGTGCCTACAAAGCCTGCAAAACGCGCTTATTTTTGTGCTATTTTTGGAGTTGTGCTTTGGTGGCAAGCGAGATAGAATGTATAAATTCATCGAGCGAAGCCACCAAACGCAAGCATAACAAAATCTACTTTTGTTATGCGTCTCCCCAAAAATAGCCAAAAAGAAACGCGTTTTAAATAAACAGAGAATTTACGCTTTCATTATGATAAATCCTCCTCACCACCTCCGCAAACAACGGCGCGACATTCAAACTTGTGATTTTATCACATTTTTTTGTCAAAGGTATGGAATTGCTAACCACGACTTCATCTAGCTCGCTTTGCATTATTTTTTCCATCGCTCCACCGCTCAAAATCGCGTGTGTGCCAAGCGCGATAACGCAAATAGCCCCCTTTTCTTTGAGGGCTTTTGCGGCTTTGCACATAGTCCCTGCGGTGTCTATCATATCATCGACTAATATGACATTTTTCCCCTCCACATCGCCTATGATATTCATCACTTCGCTTTCATTTGCCCTCTCTCTGCGCTTATCGACAATGACTAAATCACAGCCTAATCGCTTCGCAAAATATCTAGCCCGTGGCACGCCTCCTACATCTGGGCTTGCGATGATGGGGTTTTTAAATCCTTTGCTTCGCACATAGTCATAAAAAGCGATTGAGCCATATAGATTATCCACAGGAATATCAAAAAACCCTTGAATCTGCCCCGCGTGCAAATCCATAGTAATCACTCTATCTATGCCTGCTTGTTCGATTAGGTTTGCTACGAGTTTGGCTGTGATTGGCACGCGAGGGGCTGCCTTTCTATCCTGTCTAGCATAGCCAAAGTAGGGAATCACAGCCGTAATCGAGTTAGCCGAGCTCCGCTTAAAAGCATCGCTCATTATGAGCAATTCCATAAGATTATCATTTGTAGGGGGGCAAGTAGGCTGAATGATAAAGACATCTTTGCCGCGCACGGATTCATTGATTTGCACGCTTATTTCGCCATCGCTAAAACGATTTATGCTGATAGAAGAGAGCATCACATCTAGGTGTTTTGCAAATTCTTTGCTAAATTCTGCGTGGGCATTGCCACTAAAAATCTTAAATCCGTGCATTGTTTGTAAGCCTTTCTTTAATGGGTTTTAAAATAGGTTTTAAATGCGTAGAAAATCTAAAATCAGCCAAAAACACAAAGTCGTAATTATAGAAAAAATTTGCCTAAATGTCGTGGCTTTTTGGTAAATTTGTGAATTTTTAGCGACTTTTGGCTAAAATGACAAAATCTAAAAATCCCCACAAAAAGCCTAAAATAGCCCACTTAACAAACAAAAAATCTTAACACAAAGAGTGAAAATGGACAATCTCAACGCTTGCCCTACAAATTTATCGCATTTATCGCATTTGCAAAACCTGCCATTTTTGCAAGACTTGCCAACGCTACAAAAAGGGGCGGTGTTTATCGCGGATTCTCACTACCGTGCGGATTATGTGGCAAATATGGCAAATGTGGCAAATAAAACACACGATTTAGATTTTGCCACAAAGCCAAATATCGCAAAATCAAATTCCAAAAAAATAAATGCCCCAAAAATAAACGCAAAAAAATCAAACACCACGCAAAAAAACGCCACACAAGAAAACATAGATTCTCTTTTTTTAGCTAAGCTAGATTCTCTCATCATTTCGCCACCTCCACAAGTGTTTTTTATGGGCGATATTGCGGATTTATTCATCGGGCATATCCCTAGCTCTGCTAGGCAAAATCGCCACCTTATCCAAAAAATCAACGCTCTTAGCCAAAAATGCGAGGTTTTTTATTTCGAGGGCAATCACGATTTTGGGATAGATTCTAGATTGTTGCCAAATGTCAAAATCTATCCGCGAATCGCTCAACCCGCACTTTTTGATTTTGGTGGCAAAATCTATGCGCTAGCACACGGCGATATTTTCATAGACAAGGGCTATGAAATCTACATAAGAGCTATGAATGTAGCGATGATTTTAAGCGGTTTTAGAATCCTAGACATACTTAGTCTTGGCAAAATCTATGATTTTATACGCCACAAAGTCCATAAAAAGCGCATTAAACGCTTAGATTTTAGCCAAAATGGATTTTATGATTTTGCAAAAAAACGCACACAAAAATACATAAATAATGTCGCAAAATCTAGCCAAAATCTACACGCAAACAAAAAAAGCAGAATCAGCGAAATCAGTGGAATCAGTGGAATCATAGAAGGGCATTTTCACATCGGGCAAAGAGCGCAAATCACGGATTTTAGACAAAATTTGCAAAACACAAAAAACACCAAAGAATCTATTGATTATATTTCTTTGCCATCGTTTTTTTGCCATCAAGATTTTTTTATACTTTCGTAGATTTTGGATTTTATAAAACTTACAAAAAACTTGCCAAAAATTGATAGAATGCCAAAATCAATCGCTAAAATCCACTACCAAAATCAAAAACCACAAAACATAATGGGAGAAACCAAATGGCAACTACATTAAGCGCGACACAAATGGAATCTTTTAATGAAATTGCACTTATTGATTTTAGAATCTTTGAGGAGCGAGATGGGCAACACTATGAGGGGATATATGGCATAAATGTCGCAAAAGTCCAATCCGTGATGGAGCGTCCCAAAGAGATTTTTGACGCACCGGGAAGCCCTGATTATGTGCTTGGGTTGTTTGATTTGAGGGGGGTTATTATCCCTGTGGTGGATTTATCAAAATGGCTTAATATAAAGCCCACAGAGCAAATCCCATCAAATTGGTGCTTGTCGTGTCAAAATTCTGCTAGAAATTCTCCCGCGTTTGCCTCCCCACTGCAAAAATGCCAAAAAATCATCATCGCAGAATTTAACAATATCCAAATAGGCTTTATCGTAGATGCGGTCAAACTTATCCGCCGTATAAATTGGCGAAATGTCGAGCCAGCGCATTTTAGTATCTCTAGCACCGCAGAGCGAGGGAGGGTAACAGGCACGACAAGAATCGATGATGGCTACACGATGCTGATTTTGGATTTAGAGAGTATCATTGATGAGCTAGATTTTTATGAAAGAAAAGCTGATGACATCATAGAAATAATGGAAGACCAAGAGAAATTTAGCGGAATCGCGCTTGTGCTAGATGATAGTAGCGTGGCTAGAAAGCGCGTGGTGCAAAATCTAAAAGCGATGGGATTTGACATTATCGAGGCTATCGATGGCGAGGAAGGCAGAGCAAAAATGGAATTATTATTTAGACAATACGGCACAAATTTGCAAGAGCATTTAAAAATCATTGTCTCTGATATAGAAATGCCAAAAGTCGATGGATTCCAATTTGCAAATATGATGAAAGGCGATGCAAGATTTGCTAAAATCCCTATCGTGTTTAACTCATCGATATGCGACCAAAACACGATGGAAAAAGGCAATATCGTAGGGGCTGATGGCTACATAGTCAAATTTGAGCCAGAGCTTTTCTATGAAGAAATCAAAAAAATCCTATCATCAAAATAACCAAAACACAGCCAAACACAGCCAAACAAAGCCAAACAAAGCCAAACAAAATCTTAGTGCGCAAAATCTTTTAGCGTGCAAAAATTAGTGCGCAAAGAAGCGCAAAATCTTTTTTATATTTACGCTTCTTTGCCGAATTTAATACAAAGTCTTTTGATAAATTTTCGACAAAAAGTGCGAGCAAAAAATGCAAGCCAAAAAACGCAAGTAATGTTGCTAGCCTTTTGTCGTAGTTTTTATCGTAGTTTATGTAGGTTTTTAATTTTTTTTGGTAGAATACCCCAAAATTAAACCGCATAGACTAAAAGTCAAAATCCAAAAGCCAAAATCCAAAAGCGAGGTATAGTATGGACGATATGCAAGAGATAATGGAAGACTTCCTAATCGAAGCCTTTGAGATGGTAGAACAGCTTGACCAAGACCTTGTAGAGCTAGAATCAAACCCAGAGGATTTGGAGCTATTAAATCGTATTTTCCGCGTAGCGCACACGATTAAAGGCTCTAGCTCGTTTTTGAATTTTGACATTCTTACCAAGCTCACGCACAATATGGAAGATGTCCTAAACAAAGCAAGAAGAGGCGAGCTAAAAATCACGCCAGATGTGATGGATGTGGTGCTTGTCTCAATCGATATGATGAAAGCCCTTTTGCAAGCCATACGAGATGCAGGCACAGACGCAAATGCAGGTATCGACATCACAGATATTGTCAAAAAGCTCCAAGCCATCTCACAAGGCGGGGCAGCCCCTGCAGAATCTAGTGGCGATGCCACCCAAGCAGCACCCACGCAGAGCGCGCCAGCCACTCCAACACCAGAATCTACACAAGCCCAACCAGCGCAACCTACGCAAGCCACAAGCGATTCTAGCAATCCGCTAGCTGATGAGCCAGACAAAGATTATTCAAATATGAGTAGCGAGGAAGTCGAAGCCGAAATCGCTAGACTTTTGCAAAAACGACAAGAAGCGGACAAACAACTTCGCGCACAAAAACGCGCTAGCGGAGAAGCACCCGCTATCCAAGCCCCAGCTAGCCCCGCCACGCAAGCTAGCCCAGCTCCAGCCACGCCAAAGCCAGCTACCCAAGCCACGCCAGCCACACCCGCTACGCCAAAGCCAGCACCAAAACCCGCCGCCGCAAAACAAGAAGCCAAAAATGTCGCAACAAATGTCGAGCAAACCGTGCGCGTAGATGTCCGCAGGCTTGATTTGCTTATGAACTTGCTAGGCGAGCTAGTGCTAGGCAAAAACCGACTAATCAAAATCTATGGCGATGTCGAGGAGCGATATGATGGCGAGAAATTTTTAGAGGAGCTAAATCAAGTTGTTTCTTCGATTTCTAGTGTGACGACAGATTTGCAACTTGCCGTGATGAAAACGCGAATGCAACCCGTAGGCAAAGTGTTTAATAAATTCCCAAGAATGGTTAGGGATTTATCACGGGATTTAAAGAAAAATATCGAGCTAGTCATCACAGGGGAGGAAACCGAGCTAGACAAATCAGTCGTAGAGGAGATAGGCGACCCGCTTATCCACATTATCCGCAATTCGTGCGACCACGGCGTAGAATCCCCAGAGGATAGAAAAGCCGCAGGCAAACCAGAGCAAGGCAGAGTGGATTTAAAAGCCTATAATGAGGGCAATCATATCGTAATCGAGGTAGTCGATGACGGAAAAGGGCTAGATGTCGATATGCTAAAACAAAAGGCTATCGAAAAAGGCGTGATAAGCGAAAAAGAAGCCGATACGATGAGTGATAAAGAAGCGTTTAACATCATCTTTAAGCCCGGATTTTCTACCGCCAAAGTCGTATCCAATGTCTCTGGGCGTGGCGTGGGAATGGATGTGGTAAAAACCAATGTCGAAAAGCTAAATGGTATCATCGAAATCGACTCCGAAAAAGGCGTGGGTTCAGCTTTCAAGCTAAAGATTCCGCTAACTCTTGCGATTTTGCAAGCATTGCTAGTAGGTGCGCAAGAAGAGTATTATGCGATACCTCTTTCATCTGTCAAAGAGACCGTGCGCATAACCCAAGATGAAATCTACACCGTAGATGGCAAGAGCGTGCTAAGACTACGCGATGAAGTGCTTTCACTCGTGAGATTGACAGATATTTTTGGAGTGGATTCTGTGCTAGAGTCTCCAAATGAAGTCTATGTCGTTATCATCGCCCTAGCAGAGCAAAAAATCGGCGTGATTGTGGATTATCTAATCGGGCAAGAAGAAGTCGTTATCAAATCTTTGGGCTACTACCTAAAAAGCACGCAAGGCATAGCGGGTGCGACTGTGAGGGGTGATGGACGGATTACGCTTATTGTCGATGTGGCTGCGATGATGGATATGGCAAAAGAAGTCAAAGTAAATATCACCACAAAAGCAGAGGAAAGCCAACAAGCAAGGGTAAAGACTTCGCCATCTGACTACATAGTCCTAGCTATCGATGATAGCAACACCGATAGAGCGATAATGAAAAAATGTCTAAAGACTTTGGGCGTTACCGTGCTAGAAGCTAGCAATGGTTTAGAAGGGCTAGAAATCGTAAAAAACAACGAAAAAGCCCTAGACGCCGTGCTTGTGGATATTGAGATGCCAAAAATGGACGGCTACACTTTCGCTAGCGAAGTCCGCAAGTATAACAAATTTAAAAACTTGCCACTTATCGCCGTTACAAGCAGGACTAGCAAGACAGATAGGATGCGCGGGGTAGAATCAGGTATGACAGAATACATCACCAAGCCATACACGCCAGATTATCTAGTCAATGTCGTAAAACGAAATATCCACCTTGAAACAACAGGAGAGTAAAATGAGCGACAATGTAAAAGAAATCCTAGAAAAACAAATGGTCAGCATAGGCGATAGCAATAGCGCAGAGCCAGAGGAAGTCTTGCAAGTTATAGGCTTTGTCGTGGGGAGCGAAGAATTTGCCGTGCCGATTTTGAATGTCAAAGAAATCATAAAACCCACAGAATTTACCCGCGTGCCGGGCACTCCAAACTATGTGCTAGGCGTGTTTAATATGCGTGGAAATGTTTATCCATTGATTGATTTGCGACTAAAATTTGGATTGCCCGCGATAAAGCAGGACAAAGACACGCGCTACCTTATCGTGCAAAGAAATGATGATTTTGCAGGGTTTGTCATCGACAAGCTAACCGCAGCTATCACCCTATCTAGCTCCGAAATCGACCCCGTGCCAGAGACTTTGGTAAATTCTCAAGGCGGTATGATAGATGGCGTAGGCAAGCGCGAAGATAGGCTTATCACTATCCTAAAAGTAGATGTGCTACTCAAAAAAGATTTTTAGATTTTGATAGATTTTGCATTTTGTGGAGGGGGAATGTCTGTTTTTTGTTATATTCTCTTTTATTAACCAAATCCAAGCAAGGCAACCAAGCCAAATATAAGGCATTAAGGCATAAAAAATGACTTCACTTCATAAAACCACTGCAAAATCTACAAACTACCAAAATCCCAAAACTTACCAAAACCCCACGCAAAATATCACAAAAAACACCACACAAAAAATCACACAAAACACCGCAAAAAACCCCACCCCCTCACAAAATCCAAAATCCACCCAAAATATAAAAACAAAAAACTACGCCAAAGATTCCCTCTCCACGAGGATTATCATTATCCTGCAGTCTCTATATAGTGGCGCATCTCTAAAGGCAGATACGCTAGCGAGTGAGTTTGGCACTTCGCTTCGCACTATTCAGCGAGATTTATCCCACATCGCTAGTATCCTCCCGCTAAAATCTCACAACGGAATCTATCAGCTAGATATGGTGGCAAATTACGGGGGGGGGGGGGAGTAAATCCCAAGTATATCAAGCGATTTGCCTCTATCAGCGGGATAGAAGCACTATATCCCACGCTAGATGAGTTTTTTGTCTATGATTTGCTAGATGATGATGAGAAGTCCTTGCACATTGCCAAAGGACATTTTGAAAAGCCCCAAACACAGCTTTTTGAGACACTCAAAGACGCGATTGACAATCGCCACATACTCCACTTCACTTATAGCCTAAAGCCTAGAGTAGCGAAGCCCTACAAGCTCGTGCATATTCAGGGCATTTGGTATCTGCTAGCGAGCGAGTCGCGCAAGCTAAAGCACTTCACCCTATCCAAAATCCAAAATCTAATCGACACAAAAGAGCACTTCACCCCTAGCCAAAAAGTCGCCACGCTACTAAAATCTAGCCTAAACTCCACCGCCTACCTCACCACCACCCCCAAAACCGCGCAAATCCTGCTTACCACGCCAAAGGCTAGGACACATTTCTTGCGCAAAAATTTGGGGGCAAATTTCACTATTATCCACGATTCGCGCACAAATCTAACCCTGCAAATGCAATACGCCTTTGATGATGAAGTGATAAATTTCGTAAAAAGCTGGCTACCACACGCCCAAATCATACAGCCGACAACACTGCAAGTAAGGTTTCAAAAAATGCTCTTAGAGTATATCAAAGCGACAAATGCTGACACAACGAGCGAGTAAAATGCGGGGGCAATTTTAGACTCATAGTCCGCGATGACTATAAACTAGGGATTGGCAAGTTTGGATTTTGGCAAATTTGCCAAAAATTTGCCAAACAAGACGGCGGAATAGAAAAATGTGTAACAAATCAAAATTAAGGAGTTTCAAATGTTACAAACACAGCAAAATTTTGTAGATTATTTAGGACAGCTAGATAGCCTAGCACAAAAGGCGCGATTAGATAAGGACAAATCAAAACTTATCACATCTATCAAAGAGAGGGAGTTGCTTATCCCTGTGGTTGGCGGATTTAGCGCGGGAAAAAGCTCTGCGCTAAATGACTTTTTGGGAGAGGAAATTTTGAGCGTGGCGATTACGCCTGAGACTGCACTAGCCACCGAGCTACGCTACACAGCTGGGCAATCGTATGCAGAGGGTGTGAAAGATAATGATAGCGTGGAAAAAATCGCTATTAGCAATTTAGATTCGCTAAAAAATCGCGCAGGTGAGTTTAAATACCTGCGCCTTTATCTAAACAATCCCAAGCTACAAGCAATAGAGCCATTGATTTTGGTGGATATGCCGGGATTTGACGCGCCACTAGAATTGCACCATAAAGCCATTACGGAATATTTGCAACGCGGGATTTATTTTATCATATTAGAGAGCGCGGAGAGCGGGACAATCGCTATGAGCATCAAAAAGCATATCGATAGCTTACAAACGCTAGGGAGAGATTTTAGCTTTTGTTTGAGCAAGGTGGATTTGGTTGCCCCAAGCACACTTGAAGGCGTGAAAAATAAAATCGCTAGTATTTTAAGCGCGGAATTTGGCTATGACAAAGAAATGGCACTATTAGGCAATAATAGCAGTCGTGGCGAAGTATTACAACAAATTATCAAGCAAATAAACGCAGAGCAAGTCTTTGAAAATCTCTATTTAGATACTTTGAAATTTGATTTTAATGATACAAAGTCAAGTTTGCAAACCAAAATCTCATCGCTAAAATCTACTAAAGATGAGGCAGATGAAGCACTCAAAGAATTGCAAAACGCCATAGATTCGATAGTCAATAAAAAGCAAAATATCGCCCAAAACATCACTAGCGACATTCAAAGCGCAGTAGATGGCACGATGATTGCGGTGGATAAGGCGATACAAGGCTCTATTAGCTCCATAGCACAAAGCGCGTTAAGCAATCCACAAAGCCTAAACGCACAAGTAAGCGAAATCGTCCGTAGCACTTTGCTAAATGAATTTACAAGGCGCGGTGGCAAAATGCGCGAAAATCTAATCGCAGATTACAAATTCGAGCTAAAAGATTTAAATGTCGCCTCGCTCAATATAGATTCTGCGTGGGTAGAAAATGTCGCAAATAGTATCAACACGGCGTTGCACAATATTTCTGTCGGTGTTACAGATAATAGCGGGTTGATAGAGGGTGTCGCTAGCGCGATAGAAAGCGGTGCTTCGATATTAGCAAAGACTCCCGCTCTAAAGTGGCTTCCTATTGTTGCGACAATAGTAACGGGATTATTGCGATTATTTGCCCCAGAGCGCAAAATCGATGAGGGCAAATTGCTAATGGATATTTTGCAAAGTGTCCGCTCTACTATCACGCCAGAAGTTAGCAGTGCGTATAGCAACCAAATATCCGCTATGCAAGAAATTGTGGGCGATTTGATTGAATCCAAACTCAAAGAAAAACAAGATGAAATCAAAAAAGCCCAAGAGGAAAAATCCCAAAAGGCAGATAAGCTAAATGCTGAGATTGAGGATTTAAGTGCGATTAGCAGTGAGCTAGATTCACTAGCAAAAAAATATATTTTCAAATAATGGAGGCACAAAATGAGTTTTAATGAATTTTTACAAAGAGTAGAAAAAATCGAAAGTATAGTTGAGGCAAATGAGATTTTGCGTGATAATAGCGCAAATCTCCGCAGAGAGCATTTTATAAAAAGTGTTGATGATTTTAGCAAGGACAAGGCGGAATTAGAGCGCGAAAATCGACTGCTAAAAATCGGCATTTTAGGACGCGTCAAAGCGGGTAAAAGCTCGTTTCTAAATGCACTGCTTTTTAATGGCAAAAATATCTTGCCAAAAGCAGCCACGCCTATGACTGCGTCTCTTACGATTTTAGAATATGCCAAAAATCCTAGTTTTAGCGTGGAATTTTATAGTCAAAAGGATTTAGATGATATTGCCACAAAGGCGCGTGAATACGAATCTAAACTCCAAGAATGTATAAATGAAAAATTTGCCGAACTAAAAGAGAGAGAACTAAAAAAAGTGATGAATCCAGCGCAAATTGACGAATCAAAACTGCGCCAAAATGCCAAAGATATTGTAGAGAGTGATTTTAAACTCACGCAAGAAGCACTCTTTGCCTGCTATGAGCAAAATGAGCTTATCAAAAATAGTGGCATTAGCCTATCGCAGTTAGAGGCAAATAAAGATTTTAGTGGCGATTTGGAGGCGATTCGCGCCAAACTTAGCGATTATGTGGGAGAGAGTGGCAAATTTATGCCATTTACCAAATCTATCACTTTGCGATTAGACAATGACTTTTTGCAAAATGTGCAAATTGTCGATACGCCCGGGCTAAATGACCCTGTGCCATCTCGCTCTGCTAGGACGCTAGAGTTTTTGGATAAATGCGATGCAGCACTTGTGCTATCCCCTGCGGGGCAGTTTCTCAATGCTAGTGATGTGGAATTGTTGGATATGCTTGATAAAAATGCCACTACCAAAATCTATTTTGTAGCATCTCGCGCAGATTCGCAGTTGCACGGGCATATTTTAGAAAAATCAGGTGCAAATTTGGATAGCGCAATATCGCTCATACAAGGTGAACTATCATCTAGCATATCGCAAAAATTGCGCGATGGCGGGATAGAGAGTAAGATTATGCAAAAAGCAATGAGTGAGGATATTATCTTATCATCATCAATTTGTGCAAATTTTGCTCTGCGTGATGAAAGCGATTTAGATGAGGACGAATCCTACACGCTAGGGCGATTAAAAGAGAATTATCCCAATGATTTTTCGCCAAGCACAAAGGCAAGTAGCTTTGCAAAACTTGCAAATATGGACAAACTAAAATCCATTTTTGATTCACTAAAAGCGCAAAAAGAGAGCATTTTAGCAGAGCGATTAGCGGATTTTTTAAGCACACGCCAAAAGCAACTAGACGCTTATCAAATCGCTTTGATAGATATACTCAAAAAACAAATCGAATTGCTTGAAGCAAGCGATTTAGAAAAGCTACAAGCACAAGAAGTCGAACTAATGGCAACCAAACGCAATGCAGAATTTGCGCTAAATGAAGTCTATGAGGGCTTGTGTGATGAGCTAGTCAAAGAATTGCGAGAAAATCTAAAAAACAGAAAAGATAGATTTTTTAGTGATTTAGAATCTAAAAGTGAGGGTGCGCAAGGCACAGGAAGCGCAACCTATGAAGTAGATGATAGCTCTTGGTATAAGCCATGGAGCTGGGGACGCACTAAAACTGAAACTGAACATTTTACCACCTATAAAGCTGGGCAAATTCGTGGCGCGGTAAAAGACACTTGCACCGAACTAGAACATCTACTTAGCACACAGAGCAAAGACTTTATCAAAGAATGGCAAAAAAGGGCACAAAAGGCGATAACTACGACATTGCTTAAAGAAGTAGATAGTATTCATTTGGATAGGATTGTTTTATCCAAAAGCATAAAAGACGCCTTTAGCACGATACAATACCCAGAAATCAGCTACGAATCACAGATTCCAGAATCCATAAATGGCGCACGAGGCACACTGCAAGGCTATGATGCGGATAGATTTATCGGGGAAGTGGAGAGCTATACCGCTGATTTTAAAAGCCAAGTAACAAAAGATATAACAAACTTTGCTGAGACAATAGAGCAAAATCTAAGAGGCGTAAAATTAGGCGATAGCATATTTGGCAAAATCATTAGTGAGATTGCGCGACTAAAAGATGATTTGGCAAATAAACAAGAGCGACTACAAGCATACAAAAACTTGCAAAATACACTAGAAGAGGTAAAATAAAATGGGTGTGATAAGCAACATAATGGGATTTTTTGGCTATGTCAAATATAAGGACTTTTCTAACTATGTCAAGCGCGAGTTGCTAGAATCTCAAATAGCAAAAAATGCGGATTTGGTAGCACAAAACGCAGATTTGTCCTTTAAAAATAACCTTGTGGCAAAACTTTTGGGCGACAAAGGGCATAATGAAGCCTTGCAGAAATTTAAGGCACTGCTTTATGGTGAATTTTTTGCGTTTGCAAATAATGATGATAGCCTCTCAAATGAAGCGGAGGCAGTATCCATAATGCAGAGCATAGAAAAAGAGCTAGAAGTCATCTCAACTTCATCGCAACTTTATAGCAAAGAAGTTGTCGCGGTGGGCGGTGGATTTAGCGCGGGGAAAAGTCAATTTATCAGTTCGCTTATTTTGGCTGAAAATGTTAGATTGCCTATCGGTGTCGCGCCTACTACGGCGATTCCCACCTATGTGTTATCAAATGATAAAACAAAACTTGTGGCGTTTTCAAATAGTGGTGTGAGAGTGGAGCTAAATGAGCTAGATAGCGAGATTCACAGCAAAATCAACCACGATTTTATCAAAGGCTTTGGCTTTAATCTAAAAAAGATTATGCCATTTATGGTGCTAAAAACCGCACTTGAATCGCGCTATGAAAATCTATGCTTTATCGATACGCCCGGATATAATCCATCAAAAGATGGCTTTAGAGATAGCGATAGATATAGCGCGCAAGAATTTCTCAACAATGCAAATGCAATGCTTTGGCTAATCGGGCTAGATAGTAAAGGCACGATAGAAAAAGATGATATAGATTTTTTAAGCGAGTTAGATTTAAGCAATAAAAAACTCTATATCGTGCTAAATAAGGCTGATGTGCCAAGTCCAAGTCAAAGAAAAGCCGTATTTGAACAAATCAAAAAGCAACTCAATGCCTATGGAATCGAGTATGATGGCATAAGCACATATAGCGCGATAAAGCACGAAGAATATGAGTTTGACAAAATCTCACTAATGGAATTTTTGGACTTGCTGACACAATCCCACACTTTGCAAACAATGCTAATAAAGCGACTTTTTAGCGTGTATGCAATGTATGTGGAATCTAACTTGCACAAAAAGAAGCGCAAGGAAACGATTTATAAGGCGTTAAATGAGCTAGAATTAGCTTTGAGCGTGGAGGATTTGGACGATGATAGCCAGCTTTTTGAGCGCATTGCTAAAATCAAAAGCATTTTTAAAGTCGGCAATGAAACAGAGGAAAAAATCGCTGAATTAAAGAAAATCATCGTTGAAATGAAAAAAGTCATTGATGAAATTTTTGGCAAAACCTTGCAAATCAACTTGCCACAAATCGATGAAAACGACATAAAAATCGACTTTGATTTGGCAGTGGAGGAGTTTATCGAGGATAGTGATGAGCCTTCTATCCCAGAATGGGATGCAAAGAAATTCTTCGCGCAACTCAAACTAGACTTTGAGAAACAGAAGCAGGAGTCGGAGAAATTCAGAGCGCGACACAAAGTAGAAACAAGAGAGAGTGAATATGAGCTATCTAACAGCGTTGGCATACCTAATAGATTACGGATTAAAAATCTAGGAAATAAAAAAATGTAAAAATATCTTTTGGTATATCAACGCGACAAATAATGTCGCGTATGGGGAGTAAAATCTCGCCTGTAAATGCCAAAATCTTGCACAAATCAGCCCCGCAAAACGCAAATAAACAAAATCAAAAGCGCAAATGCGGGCAAGACAAGCAAGAGAGGGCATTACAAAATCTACTTTTAAGGAGCAAGAAATGTCAAGTTTCACTCGTTTATTGTTGGGCGGTGCAGCCCTAGCAGGCTTAGGATACGCAGGCTACAAGGCAAAAAAACACCTAGATAGCCAAATGGAAAAGCCAGAAAACTACGGCTTAGACTACAAAGATGTGGCGTTTGAGGAAGCGGGCAAAATCATCTGCAACGGCTTAGGAGCGATAACCGAAGGGCTAGCCAAAGGCTATGAAAAAGTCTTTGATGAGCCACTTTATGCAGAGGGTGTGATGTCAAGCCTAGATACCCTAAAATCAACTTTGCGCAAGAGCGAATGCAAGCACCTAAATGGTATGCAGCTCGCACCAGCCCTTGTGAAAAAAACAAGCTTTAGCGCGGCACAATGTAGTCGCATAGGTATCCCTATCTATGATGATGAGATGGATAAACTTAATGCCCTCCACGATGAAATCCAAAAAAACGATGATTTTATCGATGCGATTTATGAGCTAGAATCTCAATGCTATAAAGCACATAAGACGATTTTGGATTTTGTCTTTGTCGCAAAGGATAGTGGAGATTCTAGCGATTTGGACGCTATAAGGGGGTTAAATAAAATATATAGTGTCGCTTCTAGCAAGTATGACTTAGATGAAGTAGGCGAGGTAGAGAGCGTCAAATCCGCTATAAAATCTATCAAAGAATCTTGCGATAGACTAGCCACGCTAAATGCAGAGCTAAAATCTAGCGCAGATTCTGCCTCACATAGCGACTATCAAAGCAAGCTAAGCGAAGCCACAAAGCTAGCCATAGCCCTAGATAGCACGATAAGAGGGGATTTTGCTAGCTATGGTAGCTTTTGTAGTGAGCGCGTAGAGACATTGCAACAATCCGCATAACAAAGTCTCATAGTATGAGATTCTGTCATTGTGAGAATCTCAAAACCCCCTCCCTTAGCACGAGGGGGAAATTTTGTCATTGCGAGCCGTGCTTGCACGGCGTGGCAATCCACAATAAAATTTTGTCATACTGAGCGAAGCGAAGTATCTCAAAAACCATAGATTGCCACGCAAGTCTTGCGACTTGCTCGCAATGACGATACAATGTTGGATTCCCACGCGCAACAAGTTGCGCTCGCAATGACGATTTTCTTTGTCATATTGAGCGTTAGCGAAATATCTCTAGTTGCATTGTTAGATTTTCTAAAGAATCTATGCGTTGAGATACTTTGCTAGTACTTAGTATGACAAGTGGATTTTACCAAACAAAATGCAAAGGAGCAAAAATGCCAATCAAGCCAAAATCATTCATAGCAAAATGTCCCAAATGTGGCAAAGTGAAATTTATCGCACCCAAAAGCGATGCGCTAAGACCGCTTGAAATGTGCCCAATGTGTGAGAAATGCAAAGTAGCAATGACAAGGATAAAAACCAACACAATCACGGATTTTATCAAAGGGTTTTTTGGTTAGATTCTGTCATTGTAAGAATCTTAAAACCCCCTCTCTTAGCACGAGGGGGCTAGGGGGTGGGTTTCTTTGGATTCCGCCGACATTGTGGGTAAGGATTCTGCTTGCGTCATTGCGAGCAGTTTGGATTCTTTAGATTCCAAACTGCGTGGCAATCTATTTTATCAAATTTGCAAAATGTGTGTTTTGGTAATTTATGATTTTGGATTGCCACGAATCTAGTCTTTTTAACAAAAGCCTAGATTCTCGCAATGACGGCGTGGGTGGATTGCCACGCAAATCTTGCGACTTGCTCGCAATGACGCCCGCCCCCTAGCCCCCTCCGCAAGGGAGGGGGCTTATTTTGGATTGCCACGCGTTGCGTTGCAACGCTCGCAATGACGATACAATGTTGGATTGCCACGCGCAACAAGTTGCGCTCGCAAGGACGATTTTTACCATACTTAAAGGCAAAAAGGCGTTTTACAAATAAAAATCTAAAAAATAAAATCTAAAAGGGTAAAAAATGGACTGCAAAAAAATGCTAGAAACAATTAGTGTAGGTTATAAATTTTTAAATGAATTTGCTACTTTTTGGGAGCTAGGGAAACTAACGCGTCTAGGAACGCTAGGATTTAAGCTAAAACAGCAAGCAGAGATTTTCACAAACGAACTAGAATCCAAACAAAAGCGCGTGGATTCCGCATTTGAAGCATTAGATTTAATCCTTGCGTATAAAAAGCAAAATCCCAAAGAGTTTGAAGAGATATTTTGTGCGTTAGAGCGATTTAGCCAAAAGCGCAAGGGCGATACATCAATCGATAAATCGATAAAATCGCTCTTTTGATTAGGCTAGATTGGATTTCATAGCACAAAATGAGTGCAAAATCTAAAATCAACGCATAAAAAGGGAGTGCAAATGGGAGCGATTTTTTTATTTTTATTAGCGATTTTATCGGCTATTTTAGGATTGTTTGTCTTTATGGCGTATATGTATATGTTTGTTTTTGTAGGCTTTATCATCGCTAGCATTGCGATTTTTTATCACTATGGCGTGGGGTGGGGGCTAGCGTGGCTGGGGCTATGGTGGATAGGTGGCTACCTCATCAGCAAAAGCAAATAACCCCAAAATCTTTACGCCTCTATTTAGCGCATTTTAAAATCTCCAACACAAAGGAACAAAATGACAAACCTGCTGATTTTATACAATCCATACTACCAAGACACCGTGATAGAATCCCACTTAGAAGTGCTCAAACAAAATGGCAAAGTCGCTTTTGGCAAGGTGCGCTCCAAGCTAAAAGACACGCTAGGAGGTCAAAAAAGCACAGGCGAAAATCCGCTAGATTTTGACACGATAAAATCCGAGCTACAATCCCAAAAAGCGCAAAACAAAGGCGCGTATTTACAGCTTTTTATCACGGATTATGCCAATCTCTATGTGGCAAAAGTCGATGAGATTTTGGACAAATCCCAAGCCCCAAATGAGATAATCCCAAACTACTATGAGCAAAAAGACTTAAATGTCGAGGGGTATTTCATCATCACGGATTTGCGCGAGATTGTGCGTGATGATTTTGCTACTTTGCGCGATAAATATTTGGCTGGATTTCGCACGCCTGATTTTGGTGGGCATACTTATGCGATTTATGGCAATTCCTATACCTATCCTTTGAGAATCACGCAAAAAAATGAGGTGGATTATTTTTGCGATGATTTGGGCGATGATTTTGGCAATGATTTTGTAGGGCAAAGCAATGGCGAGGCTAAGGCGAATAAAAAATATTTCTTAAATCTTTTTAAAAGCGCGGAGTTTTTGGCTATGCAAGAGAATCTAGCGCATTTTGTCTTTGGGACAAATTTGCTTTACGCGCTTCACCCAAATAGCTTTGAGAATCTCATTTATGCCGAGCTAGAATTTAGCGCAAACAAGGGCGATGTGGGATATGATTTTAGTAGCGTGGTGCTACGCTACGCAAAGGCGTATGAGCAAGAATGCTATGGCTTTGTCAAAAATCTTGTGGAGTTTTTGGCTCTAAAAAATAGCGAAGTGCTTGAGATTGAATATGATGATATGAACAAGACAAAAAAAGTGGGCGATTTGCTAGAATCTGGAGGCACGCTAGGGAGCTATGGGCATTTGCTAGGCTCTGCTTTTAGCGCGTATATCAATGAGTGTGATGAAAGATTTGGTAAGTATAGATTGTCGTTTTTTGTTAGGCAAGTTTGCCAAGAGATTAAATCTATCCGCCAAATGCGAAATCCTGTCGCACACGGCGAAAAAGCCAATCTCAAACACGCAACCAAAATACGAGAAAAAGTTTTAGGCATAGGCTGTGCAAGTAGCATTGCCGAACTACTAACAATGCGATTAGCGTTGCGTAAAATCTAAGGCGTGGAAGTTTTAAGGCAAATTTGCTATAATGCGATTTTAGCTTTAAACTTATGAAACATAATGGGAGACATAATGAGTGCAAAATCCGCTACCCCCTCTACACCAAACCCAAAAAATCCACAACACTTACAAATGCTAAATCCCCAAATCATCGTGCTTGACTTTGGAAGCCAATACACGCAGTTAATCGCTAGGCGTTTGCGTGAAATGGGAATCTACACCGAGATAATGCCATATTTTGAGAGCGCGGAGTTAGTCCGCGCGAAAAATCCGCGCGGACTAATCCTAAGCGGTGGTCCTGCGAGCGTATATGAAAAGGACGCGTATAAGCCTGATTCGCGCATTTTTGAGTTAGGAATCCCCGTGCTAGGAATCTGCTATGGAATGCAGTTTATCGCGCATTTTTTCGGCGGGCAAGTGGCAAAGTCCACCGCGCAAGAATTTGGCAAAGCAAATCTTACAATCATCGATTCACGCGGAATCTTTAGTGGTGTGAAGCAAAATTGTATCGTGTGGATGAGCCATAGCGATAAAGTTACCGCTTTGCCGAGTGGGTTTAGCGTGATTGCCAAAAGTGAAAATAGCGAGATTTGTGCGATTGCAGACTTTACGCGCAAAATCTATGCGATACAATTCCACCCCGAAGTGGTGCATAGTGAGTGCGGAGCGCAGATTCTCTCAAACTTTGCGATTGCAATCTGTGGGGCAAATAATCAATGGAATATGAAAAATTTTGCCGAGTTAGAAATCGCCAAAGTGCGAGAAATCGCACAAAATGGCAAGGTTTTATGCGCGGTGAGCGGGGGCGTGGATTCTAGCGTTGTCGCCGCGCTTTTGCACCGCGCAATCGGGGATAATCTAATCCCCGTCTTTGTCGATACAGGCTTGCTCCGCGCAGGCGAGAGAGAGGCAGTGGAGCAAATGTTTAGGGAGAATCTACGCGTCCCGCTTATCACCGCAGACGCAAGCGAGCTGTTTTTAAGTCGCTTAAAGGGCATTACCGAGCCAGAGCAAAAGCGAAAAATCATCGGCGAGAGTTTCATCGAAGTCTTTGAGCGCGAAGCAAAAAAGCACAATGCAAATGACGAGATTAAATTTTTGGCACAAGGCACGCTCTACCCCGATGTCATCGAATCTGTAAGCGTAAAAGGACCAAGCAAGACAATCAAATCTCATCACAATGTCGGCGGACTGCCAGAGTGGATGCGCTTTGAGCTAATCGAGCCACTGCGCGAGCTTTTTAAAGATGAAGTGCGGAGCTTGGGGCGCGAGCTAGGAATGCCAGAATCTATGCTTATGCGCCACCCATTTCCCGGACCCGGACTTGCGATTCGCATTATGGGCGAGGTTACGCGGGAGAGCTTGGCGATTTTGCGCGGGGCAGATTCTATCTTTATCGAGGAGTTGCATAAAAATGGGCTATATGGTAGCGTGTGGCAGGCGTTTTGCGTGCTACTCAATGTGCGTAGTGTAGGCGTGATGGGCGATAATCGCACTTATGATAACACCATCGCGCTTCGCGCCGTAGAGGCGATTGACGGAATGACGGCGAGATTTTCACATTTGCCTTTTGAGTTTTTAGAAAAAGTGAGTAATAGAATCATAAACGAAGTAGAGGGGATAAATCGCGTAGTCTATGACATAAGCTCCAAGCCCCCAGCCACGATAGAGTGGGAGTGAAAGATGTTTTTAAAGGCATTTATTTTTAGCCCTTTTTTTATGCTTTTTGGAATCTATCATACTTGCATATTTTGCTAGGCTCTATTGCTATCAATTACTTTTTAGCAAAAGTGATTTTGCGATTTTGCGTTGTGTGATTTGACACTACAAATGGTGGCAATTCACACGCTAGATTCTAGTAAATCATCATTACAAGATTCACTAGAATCTAACATTGCTTTCTCATCGCAAGGCTTTAAAAAAGTAAAAGTAATCGATAAAAAAGATTTGGATTGCCATGAATATTAGATTCTGCTAGAATCTAATATTCTCGCAATGACGATGGTAGGGTGGCTTGCCACGATTTTGCAATTTTTGACAAAGTCGCAAAATCTCGCAATGACAGAAAACCCACCCCCACCCAACGGGTTGCGAGGCGTTAGCCAAAGCAAAAGCCACTCCGCAAGGGAGGGGGCTTATTTTGGATTGCCACGCCGTGCAAGCACGGCTCGCAATGACCGCATAATTTTAGATTGCCGCGTGGATTTAAAAAATCCGCTTAGCAATAGCAAAAAAAACATTTGCCATACCAAATATTGCAAAAGGAACATTGCAAAGAAAAGCAAATAGTATTGATAAGAAAAAAACAAAAGGGCGTTGCAAGAAAAAGCAAATAGCATTGAAAGGAAAAACAAAATGGCATTGAAAGAAAAAAAACAAGCATTGCAATAAAATGCAAAATGGTATCGCAAAGCAAAAAAAAATGCAATACAAGAAAAATTCAATGCAAGAAAACAAAAAACAAAAAAAATCAAAACGCAATGCAAGAAAAATACAATACAAAAAAGTTTAGAATCGCTACGCGTAAAAATAAGTATGGGGATTTTACAAATATTTAGGTGGGATAAATAGAGAGAGGGTAAATCCTGCTTGCAAATACTTTGCCTTTGGCTTTTTCTTTAGCTCAATGATTACGCCTTTTGGAAAATCTAAGCACTCAAAAAAATCCACCCCCAATGCGTATTTGACAAATTCACCCAAATCTGGCTCGTGTCCCACAAGCACTAGGGTTTGGCTTGTCTCATCGTTTGCGTATATCGCTTTTTCATACCCCTCTATCCCGCAATCTGGCGCGATAAAATCACACAGCTGACAAGGCACTTTTTTTAGCACTTTTGAGAGTGGCTTTATGGTTTGAATCGTGCGCTTTGCAGGGGAAGTAAGCACGCAAGAAATGGGGGCTCGCTGCGTGTGTAGGGATTTTTGGACAAAAAGGGCTATGTGTTCGCTTTGGATTTTGCCTTTTTTGCTTAGGGGGCGGAGCATATCATTGTGCGGGATTTTTTTTGCTTTGCAAGAAGTCAAAAACACTTCTCTATCCATACTATCGGCGTGGCGAATGATGATAATGCGTTTTAGCTTTGCGCTTAGGGTGTTTGTGGGTTTTGGATTTTGGTTTTTTGTGGTGCGAGGCAGGCTATGAGGTAGGTTATTTGGCAGGGATTTTTGAGAAGTGATTTTGGCAGACATTTTGGCTCCCTTGTTTTTGTTTTTATTGTGTTGTTGGCATTGTGCTTAGATAAAGCACAAAGATATATCGTCAAAAAGTAGAAATATACGATTTAGAATTTTAGAATTGCAAAAAAACCTAAAAATTTACCCAAAATCTATCGCTAAAAATCGCCATAAAATTTGTCAAAAAAACCACAAAATTTGCCACAAAAATCACCAAAAAAATATCACAAAAAATCTACAACAAAATCCACGCAAAACACGCACGCCAAGCACGCAAACAAAAACCACAAGTCAAAATCACAAGCAAAAATCAAAAATCTTAAATCAACGCCATAAACCAAAATCCTAGCAAACCCCAAAATCCACAAACACTCACACGCTCACAGGCAAAATTTATATCCTATCCCCCACACAGATTGCAAAAATTTGGGCTCTTTGGCGTTGTCATTTAGCTTTATGCGTAGGTTGCGGATATGCGTATCGACATTGCGCAAGCTAGAATCATCGTGAATCGTAGAAATCGTATTTGCGATAGATTCTCGGCTGATAGGGTGCAAGCGGTTTTCGATAAGCAGTGCTAGTATGTCAAACTCCGTATTTGTCAAATCCAAAAGTTTATTATTTAGATGGACTTCGCGCTTTTGCGTGTCTATGCGAAGCGCGCCAAAAGAGCTTTCTTTTGGCTTTAGTCTGCGAAGTAGCGCGTTTATACGGGCGATAAGCTCCACAGGCTCATAGGGCTTTGCTAGATAGTCATCAGCACCTTTATCAAAACCTTGTATTTTGTTGTAAATATCGCCACGGGCGGAAGAAATGATGATAGGGATTTTGTATTCTGCGCGGATTTTTTTGCATAGCTCCAAGCCGTCCATTTGCGACAATCCTAAATCAAGTATGATTAGCTCAATGCTATTTCTTTGCTCTTTTATGATGTCTAGGGATTCGTTTGGCAGGGCGGTAGTGATGACTTCAAAGCCAGCTTGCTCTAAATAAGTTTTGATAAGATTTTGTATCTCTACATCATCTTCTATGAGTAGGATTTTGCTCATTTTTCTCTCCTTGTTTGGATTTTTTGTGCTACCCGACTTCAAATTGTAGCATTATTTATCTTTATTGCAAGATAAATGTGAAATTTGCGATTTTTTACGCTGTGATTTTTACGCATTGTAAAATCTACCATAGCAAAATCTAAAATTCATACCTTACCCACACAAAGCTATGGCTTCTATCATCGGTGCGTTTGGGGGTGGATTTTATTGATTCTGCGCTTGCTGTGCTATCAGCACCTTTTACGCCATTTATGCTACCGCTACCATTTGAGCCTACACGATAGCCAGCCTTTGTCGTGTCAGTAAGCCACTCTAGCTTCACGCCCACGCTAAGCCCTCCACCAAAAACATAAGAGAATGCCCCTGCGATAGAGCCCTCCTCACTTCGCGTAGAATCCGTGTATCGCCCGATAAGATTCCAGCTAAATTTATTATCAAAATGCTTCCCACCGATAAACACAAATGGCGTAATGGCATTTTTGCTAATGATGTCGCTGATATTTCGCCCCAAATCATACGCGCTAGTCGTCCATAAATCTAGCATTATAGGATTGCCAATCGTCCCTATATACGCATTTGCATTGCCAAAATTTTTGTAAAGCCCAAGCCCAAAGTTATATTCATTAAAATCAAATCGTTGCTTTATATAAAGTGTTTGCGTGGATTTTGCTACCAAGTCCCCATAGCGATAATCTCTATCATTTACCACGCGAGAATTATGCAGAGGATTCATAAAATGCAAAGTCGTTTGTGAGCGAAAACCTTTCGCGCTAAAATCCCTATCAGTATCATAGACTAGCTCTATGATAGGCGCGGTATAAGTGCCGATAGAAAAATACACCTGCGGGCTAATATCAAGCCTGCCAATGCTATAAATCGCCTTAAATGCGTGGATTCCGTTGTTTTTAAAACTGCCGATACCTTTGCCGTTTTCATCATAAGATTCGTAATATCCGCGAGGGGAATAAAAATCCACCAGCCACTGCCCATACGCAAATGCCCTACTATAAGAGCTAAACCACCATAAATCAAGATTCCAAGTCTTGAACCCTAGCTCAAAACCCTGCGTGTAGCCACTCATATATTGCGCTTTGGACTCATATCGCCCACCTTTAAAATAAAACCTCCGCCGATAGCTACTCCCAAAAGGAATCAAATAATAATATTCCAAATAAGCGTTATTTACCACATAATAATGTCGCTTGATATGGCTTCTGCCTTGCAAATCATAGCCCTCCCACATTCCTATGTATTCATTCATCACGCTACTCTCTCCACCGGGATATGCCCTACTACTAGAATCATACACAAGCCCACCAGCAGTGATACTAAGCCCAAAATCAAGATTTTGTATCCCCTTTTTATACTCGCCTTTTAGTCCAAAGCTACCAACCATCGCGCTAAAACTATCGGTGGGATATTTGCCTAAGTTAGAATCTATTTTTTGATTGTTAAAGCCGATTTTGCTAAAGCTCTCAACCCAGCCTGTATAATAAAATCTAATATAGCGCGTGGGAGCAAATCTATGTCCCTCTTTTTCTATGATAGAGGTTGGTTTTTTAGATTTTTGGATAGATTCGTTTTTTTGGCTTGCGGTGTCGCTTTTTGCTGTGCTATTTGCGGTGCTTTCATCGTAGTTTGTTTCTTGGCTAGATTCTAGTGCTTGCTCTGCTTCTATGTCTTGTCCAGATTGTATGATAATGTTTATCTCGCTAGGATTTTGGATAGGTTCTGCATTTAGCGTGGCAATCGTGCCACTAAGCGTTAGGCAAGATAGCAGGCAAAATGGCAGAATAAAAAAGCTAGTATGTTTTTTTGCTAGTTTGGATAAATGTGGAAGTTTGTTAGGCATTTTTGCTCCTTTTATATTAAGTGAAAGTGATATATTATTGTATTTTTTGTTAAGATTTGTAAATTTTTGTGCTTTTAAGGTAGTTTTGGCTAAAATCACTCACTTATATTTGTTTTAAAATTTTTATTAAAAGCCGTGTTTTAAACCTGTGATTAAAACCACATAAACTACGCCAAATCATCAAAATCTCTAAGGATAAAAATGTCAAAAAACAATCACACTTTAAGCTACCAACAAGCAATCAGTGATTTTGAAGCATTCCTAAAATCCCAAAATCCTAGCGATATTTTTGCAAAATCCACTTCACAAGATTTTCCCCCACCAAATAGGCAAGATTTCAAGCAAGATTCTCCCTCCGCAGATTTGCTTAGATTTTGCCCGCCAGATTTTCACCCGCATTTTTTGCGTGCGTTTTGGGAAATGCTACTAAATGGTGGCAAGCGATTTCGCCCAAACCTCTTGCTAGCGGTGGTCGATGGGCTAAACCCTATGCTAAATAAAAACGCATTTTTGCCAGCCCTAGCGTTAGAATGCCTGCATACTTACTCGCTTATCCACGATGATTTGCCAAGTATGGATAATGCCTCACTTCGCAGGGGCAATCCCACCCTTCACACCACTTATGATGAGACTACGGCGATTCTTGTGGGAGATGGGCTAAACACTTATGCGTTTTACTTGCTTAGCAAATGCGTGCTAGCTCCTAGCGTGGTAGTCGCGCTGATAGGCGAGCTAGCGCAAAATGGCGGATTAAGCGGAATGATAATCGGGCAGGCATTAGATTGCCACTATGAAAACCAATCTCTAAGCCTAGAAAAACTCCAAACTATCCATATCCATAAAACCGCCAAACTAATCGCCACAAGCCTAAAAATGGGCGCGCTTATCGCAAATGCTTCTAATGAGCTAATCGCTACGCTAGAATCATTTGGGCTAGAATTAGGATTATTTTTTCAAGTGCGAGATGACATCATAGACGCTGTGCAAACAAGCGCAAAAGCGGGCAAGACTACGCAAAATGATAGCGCAAAAAATAGCTATGTAAATCTGCTAGGCTTGCAAGGCGCAAAGCAAAATCTAGCCACGCTAAAATCTAGCCTAAAATCCAAACTAGATTCTCTCCCGCTAGGCATAAAATCCAATCTAAGCTACTTGCTAGAGGATTTTTTCAAAGAAATCACATAACACAAAAAAGGACAAAAATGGCACAAAAACAAATCTTGCTTACCAATGATGATGGCTATGATTCATTAGGACTTTTGGCATTAAAAGAGGCTTTAGAGCCATTAGGACGCGTAGTCATCGTAGCCCCTGCCAACGAAAAATCCGCCTGCGGACACGGGCTAACTATCACAAAACCACTAATGCTACACGAAGTAAAATCCAATCTTTACAAACTAGATGACGGCTCGCCATCAGACTGCATATATCTCGCGCTAAACACGCTATATGGCAAAAATAACCCTCCCCATCTAGTCGTATCAGGCATAAATATCGGGTGCAATATGGGCGAAGATGTAACCTACTCTGGCACGGTGGCTGGGGCTATGGAGGCGTCTATTTTTGGGATACCAAGCGTGGCGATTTCACAGCTTGTAAATAAAGAGGGAGAGGCAAAAGATTGTGATTTTGCGCTAGCAAAAAAATGCGCTTATGAAATCGCAAAAGAGATGTTGGCTGATTCTAGTCATTTGGGTTTGCCAAAAAGGCGATTTCTAAATGTAAATATCCCCAAAGCAAAACAATCCAAAGGCTACAAAATCACCGAGCTAGGCTATCGCCTCTATGGCAACGATGCGCGCAAAGCGCAAAATCCGCGAGGCAAAGAATACTATTGGCTAGGCACGCACCCGATAAAATGGGAAAAACGAAGCGAGAATCTATGCGATTTTGACGCAGTGATGAGCGGCTATGTCTCTATCACGCCTTTAAGCGTGGATATGACAAGCTATGAGGACATCGCCAAACTAAAATCGTGGGAAAAATAGCGTTAGATTTTATGTATTTGCGATATGGATTTTGGTTTTTAGATTTTGGCAAAAAGACTTAGCAAAAAAGCGCAAAAACGCAAAATCTAAAATAGTTTTAATCCTAGCTATTCCATACGCGTAGAAATATTATCTAAATCATCAAATCCTACTGCTTGGCTAGGCTGCGAATAATAAGGATCGCCCTTAAACCCGCAACCACTAACACATAAAGCAAGCAGGCAAAATCCGCAAACACGCAAGCAAATGCACAAATAAAAACGCAAACAAAAACGCAAAAGGTAGCCAAAATGAAATCCCTCAAAGCAAAATCTAGCATCAAAAATGCGATAAATCCTACCAACATAGATTCTATCAAAAAAGCCAAACATATCATCTCCTCAATCTTTGCTAATCCAGCGTATGCAAAGCTAGGCAGGGCATTTTGCACGCGCTATAAACTAGAGCGACTAAAAGCCACGCTCCCCCCTGCTATGCAGGAAAATATTTTATACATAAGCTACAAGCCACCAAAGCTGTTATTTTGTTTTGGACACCCTAGCTTTTCAAATGAATTTAACCGATACAGAGCAAAGGAAATTATATCGTGTTTGAAACGCTACAAAGATGATTTTAGTGAGATTTATTTGGAGGGGCTAGAAGTGCGTGGCTATGTCTCAAAAGCCCTGCTAGAAAACAAGCCTAGCAAGATGGACTTAAAATCTATGCTAGATAATGCGGAGCGTTATTGCGAGCATTCTAAAGGGGAGTTTATAAACTATGCTAGTGATAAAGATTTGTATGACAAAATCGAGCAAATCCGTAGCCTAATCTTAAACTTGCAAGCTAACAAATAATGCAAATGGCAAAAATTCTCTCATTGCAAGATTTTGCGTTTTTGTCAAAAGTCTAAAAATCATAACACAAGCCCACAGCTACAAAGTAGCGATTTTAGCGCACAAGCGCGAGTTATCGCAGTTGCGAAAAACAAAATCCACCCCCCTGCGACAACATTGCGAGCGATTAGATTTTGCATTTTTAGCAAAATCTAATGCGTGGCAATCCAAAACACTATCATTTGCCATACTAAGTTTTCACAAAAACCGAAGCATCTCACAAAGCAACACCCCCCTACCGTCATTACGAGCAAAACACAAGACTTGCGTGGTAATCCAACATTTTATCGTCTTTACGAGCAAGGCTTTGCCTTGCGTGGCAATCCATTCTGTAATAAAAGCAAAATAGATTGCCACGCTTAACTAGCGTTCGCTTGCAATGACGGAAACAGAATCATTGCCTACAATGGCGGTGGTGGAATCCAAAGATACCCACCCCCTAGCCCCATCCGCAGAGGGAGGGGACAAGAAGTATGCGAATCCGTAATGGGGTGGAAAATCCTGCCATTGCTAAAAATTGCATTGCTGTCATTGCGAGCGTGGCTTATGCCACGCGTGGCAATCTATTTTTTAGTTTTTGCCAAAAGTGTGTTTTTGGCATTTTGCAGCGATAGATTGCCACGATTTTGCTATGCAAAATCTCGCAATGACGATGGGAGGGTGGATTGCCACGATTCTGCGACTTTTGACAAAAATCGCAGAATCTCGCAATGATGGCAATCCTTGTTTGACTCTTATTGGACTAAAGATTGCGCAAATTTTTGCAATGACGGCAACCTTTTTGTCATACTAAGTTTTCGCAAGAAGCCGAAGTATTTTTCTAAGGTTTAGCAAGAAAACAGAAGTATATTCTAAGATTTTGCAAGAAAAACCAAAGTATATTCTAAGGTTTCGTAAAAACAAAAGCATCTTTGCAAAAAATATCTTTGCAAGTCGCAAAGCAAGCTACAAATAAAATCGCAAAGCAAACTACAAAAAAAAAAAAAAATAAAACAAAAATAATAAAAAATAAAATAAAATAAAAAAAAACGCTTACAAAAGCAACCAAAACCGCATTATTCAAAATCTAAAACCCCCAAAAAAACCCTCCGCAAAAAAACCCCAAAACCCCTCCGCAAAAAACCCCAAAATCTAAAATCCAAAACGCAACTCTACATAATATGTCCTGCCTAGCCCTGCGATATAGTTTGGGTATTTTTGGTAAGTCGCATATAGCGAGTCAAAAAGATTTCGCACACCTGCACCGATTTGAAAACGCGCTATTTTGTAGTTTAGCCCCAAATCACTTAGCACATATCCACCTTTATTCATCACATAGCTTTCTTTTATGCTCTGTCCTGCTACCGTGCGCGTGGTGGTGTCGATGCTTTGCCCATAATAAGCGTTGTTAAAAAACACGCTCAAAGATTGATTTCCTAGCTTTAGTGCCTCTACTTCTATATGCAATGTAGCCTTGATAAAAGGCACATAAGGCACGCTTTTGCCTTTTAAGTGGCTATTTGTGGCGTTTGTTTGCAAGATATTTGTATAGATATAGCTGACACTCTCCCCTAGTTTGATTCTGTCATTCCAAAATCCTTGATTTGCCATTAGCTCCGCTCCTGCGCGTTGGGTCTCACCTAGATTGCTGTATGAATACGCCGTGCCGTGCGAAATCGTATTGACAAAGATTTCATTAAAAGTATGCGTATAAAAAATTGTCGCGCTCAAATCGCTCCAAGAAAAATAATCCCTCCAGCCTATCTCACCCGTTACATATTGCTCGGGCTTTATGCCATTTAGCTCGTTTTTGTTTAGTTGCGTGCCTTGTGGGTTGCCTTGATTTATCGCAGAATTTGGGTCGGCATTTATCATTTGAAACGCGCTAGGGCTGATAAATCCTAGCTCGGCTTTGGTATAAATATTGCCCGTATCGCTGTATCTAAAATTTGGCGTGATTTCTGCGGCGTAGCTTAGCCTGTCTGTGTGCTTGTGAAATTTTTCTTGCTCCGTAGAGGTTGTTTGAGAAAAAGTGCTAGGAAGCATTTTCATTAGTTGGTCATTTGTAGTCCAATAGTTAGAAAATTCTACCCTTGCACCTGCGCTTAAATCAAACCATTTTGTAAATTGAAAATCATCAAATACATAAAGACTATTTGAAAGTTTTATGGCTCTATTATTAAAATCTGTAAGATAATGTGTGGCTATCATATTTGGATTTGCGTGAGAAGTGTGCACCTCGTGTTCCATATAATTTGTGCGATTAGAATATTCTAATATATTATCTAATCCCACAATGAGTGTATTTTTATATATTTTATGTTTTAGTTTGAAATTTAGCCCACCGCCGTGATTTTGAAATCCAGCCTTGCCATCACCTGAATTTTTCCACACATTAAACCCCGCACCACTTGAAGTATATGTCCTATAATCATATTTTACATATCTTAAAATGCTAAATTGATAAAAAGCTAGCGCGTCAAAATCTAAATTTTCATTAAATTTAGCAGTGTAGTTTAGCGCGGTTTGCAGGGCATCGGTTTGGGTTTGTATGGTATATCCATCGGGGTTAAATCGTTCGTTTTTTATCGTGCTATAAAGTTTGCCATTATAAGTATCTGTTGATACTTGATTTGGGCGATTGCCTGTTGTGGTGGTTGTCGTATCTGCCAAAGTCAAATAAGCATTTGGGTAATTTCTCCAAGTATGCGAATAATTAGCACTAAAATCTAGTTTATGATTCTCATTTGGTGTCCATATTGTTTGGATAGAAGTGTATAAATTTGTCGTGTTATCGTTTTCAAATGCGCCTGTTGTGCTGTTTGAATTTACTTGAGTCGTAGAAATTGGTTCTTTGCCTTTGGTATTTCGATTATTTGGCACATAGCTAGCACTCACATCGCCTCTCACAAATAAAGCATTATTTATCTTTTTGCCCCCTGCTAGCGATAGCGCGCCACCTTGCAGACCTAGCCTCTCCCCACTGCTTGCTTTTAGCACTATTCTAGCAAAATCCTTGCTAGGCGTCTTTGTGATGATATTTACCACGCCTCCACGCGTGCCATTGCCATATACCACAGCCCCTCCACCGGGCAAAACCTCGATAGATTCTATGTCCTCTATGTCAAGGTTATTATACGGAGGGATTCCGTGGCTTGTGTCAAGCAGGCTAATAGGCACGCGATTTATGAGAATCTTTACAGCGCGATTTGCATCGCTGCCTTGCCCGCGCAAATCGATATTTGAGCCAAAGCCGTTATTGGTAAATGTGATTAGCGGTTGGTATTGCAAGGCTTGCTCTAGGGAGGTGTAGCCTTTGTTGGTAATATTTTCTTTTGGGATTTTTAAGACATTTTTAGGCTCATCTTTTAATGGCAAATCAAACCCAGAGCTTACCACCGCGCTTGCCGTTACTTTACCTAAATCTTTTTGCCTCCAAATTTATTGATTCTAAGTCGTTTTTGGATTTTAGTTTATTGTAGCGGGAAGGTTTGTCAAATGATTGCGAGGTGGAATCTATTTTCATAGATTCTGCTGTGGCGTTTGTAGATTCCGTTTGGCTAGAATCTATGTCGTAGGTTTTTTGGTTAGCGTTATTATTTATGGCGTTATTGCGTATAGCGTTGTCGTTTGGATTTTGGTTGTGTCTAGAATCTGTTTGGGTGGAATCTATTTGTGCCAAAATCATTGCAAATGGTGGATTTTGTGGATTTTGTCTTGGTGGATATTCTTGCGTGGATTGTGGATTTTGCATATTTTGTTTAGTCAAATCTTGCCGAAAATCTTTTGCAAAATTTTTATCAAAATCTTTTGCCAAATCTTGTGGCATTTGCGCAAAAGCTAGATGACTAAAGCAAAAAACACTAGCCACGCTTAAAGCGATTGTAGATTTGTCTTGCTTAGATTTTGTGAGCTGTGCGCATTGTGTTTTTGCAAGTGGTGATTTTATAAGCCGTGATTTTTCAAATGGTGTTTTTATAAGTTGCATTTTTGCAGATTGTGCGTGTCTTGCATTTGAGAGCTTAGAGTTTAGATTTTCGCGCCTTTTACTCTCTCTCTCTCTCTCTCTCGTTGTTGGCATACTAGATTTTGCTAGATTTTGAGTGGCTTTGTGCGTTGCTTGTCGCAAGGCGTTGTTTATGTTCGTTTTCATTGTTTGTCCTTTTTTAGTTTTTGGAAGTTGTTTTATAATCCCAAAAGATTTTTTAAGAATCGTTTTAGAAATTATAAAATGCGCGGATTATAAAAAATTTTTGCTTAAACAAAAATTAACAACTAATCGCATAATTATCATAAATAAACATATAATGAGAAAAATTCACAAAAAGTCGCGCAAAATGTGGCGTTGCAAGAATTTGAAAATTTTTGAAAATTTTTTGGAGTTTTTTAGATTTTTTTAGATTTTTTGTGGAAATTCTAAAAATTTTTCAAAATTTTTGAAAAATTTTTAGAATTTTTTTGGAAGTCTTTTTGAAAGATTTTTAGAATCTTATTTTGGGATTGTTTTAGAAGTTTTTTGGGAATTTTTGTTTGGAAAGTTTATTTTTTGAAGTTTATTTTTTGGATTTGTTGGTAAGTTTTACAAGCATTTTGCAATCACTTTGCAAAAGCGGATTTTACAAAAACGGATTTTGCAAAAGCGGATTTTGCTTTGTCATCAGTTTTTTTGGCAAAATTTTGCAAAAATTTGTAGTTGGCAAAATCTAAGATTTTACAAATCTACCAACCACATTAAAAACCACATTTAAAAATCACATTCTACAATTAAACCACATTCACAAAATCACTTTTTGCAAAATCAAAAAAACCTACACCGTAACCGTTTCGATGATTTTCAAATCAAACCCGCCAAGTGCGGCAAAATCACGCTTGTTACTACTGATGAGTTTAAACTCGCGTATATTTAGTTTTTTTAGAATCTGTGCGCCGATTCCAAAGTTTTTCATCAAATCCGTGCGCGTGGAAGTGTCATTGACAAACACAAGATACCCGCCCTCTTTTTGGAGTTTTTTCACGCATTTTAGCAAGAAGTCAAATCGTTTTGCGTTTTGGAGTAGCTCAAAATCCGTGCGTATGGTGTGAAGCCTCACAAGTGGCGTATCTGGCGCGCCAAACCTAAACGCATAATGCTCCCTATCCAAATGGTCTTTTAGCGTGATTTTCTCGCATTCGTTTGATAAAAATTCACTATTTTCACGCGAAGTTATGTTAAGTAGATTCTCGGTTTGCAAGCGATATGCGATTAAATCAGAGACATATAGAATCTTTAGATTATGTTCCTTGCTAAAATCGCTCAAAAACTTATCCCCCCTTGTCGCCATCGTGCCGTCTTCTTTCATTATCTCACAGATGATTGCTATGGGCTTTACCCCTGCTAACTTGCATAAATCCACGCCTGCTTCGGTATGCCCCGTGCGCACTAGCACGCCTCCGTCTTTTGCGATAAGCGGGAAAATATGCCCCGGACGGACAAAGTCGCTAGGCTTGGCATTTGGAGCACACATAAGGCTAATCGTCATATCCCTCTCGTAAGCTGAAATCCCCGTCTTTGCCTCCCTAGCGTCAATAGACACGGTGAAAGCCGTCTCGTGATTGCTGTCATTTTTTGCCACCATAAGCGGTAAATCAAGCTGTGTGGCTATCTCTTGGGTAACGCACACGCAAATAAGCCCGCGCGCTTTGCTAGCCATAAAATTTACTTTTTGTGGCGAGCTAAAGATTCCAGCCATCACCAAATCCCCCTCATTTTCTCTATCCTCATCGTCCATTACGATTACCATTTCGCCATTTTTGATTGCTTCGATTGCGTTTTCTACGCGTGTCAAATATTCCACAATGCAGTCCTTAAAATGTAAAATTTGGGCGTATTATACTTTAAAAGTATTGACAAAAAACATAAAGTTTTATAGAATACCGACTTTGTTTTATAGCTTTGTTGGCTTAAGTTTTTTGAAATGATTGGGGTATCGCCAAGTGGTAAGGCAGCTGGTTTTGGTCCAGCCATTCCGAGGTTCGAATCCTTGTACCCCAGCCACTTTTTAGATTCTCTCTAAGTTTCTTTTTTTAACTTTTTGTTGCGTTATTTTTCTCGCAATTTATCGCAGTTTGTCGCGGGGTAGAGCAGTCCGGTAGCTCGTTGGGCTCATAACCCAAAGGTCGGTGGTTCAAATCCATCTCCCGCAACCAAAATCCTATTTTTTTTACTTCAATTTTGCTTCTTTTAGATTTTTTACTCCAAATGTTAGAAAATCCACAATCAAAAACCTTATTTTCTTATCAAAATCTGCTTTAATGTTTAGTCCGTTTTAATTCTTTCGCAAAATATGCAAATATTCAATGGTGGATTCTTGCTTGTGATTGCGCGTAGAATCTGCTTTAAATCGTTGATATATTTTACTCCCCCGTTCGTATTTATCATAATTTGCCAAAAACCTCATTTGATTTCTTTTGGTAAATTTTTATCAAAAACAGCGTTTTTTAAGCAATATCACTTGCTTAAAAAATCTGCAATTTCTTGCCTATCTTGCTCGGTAATTTTACGCGTTTGGATAAAAATCCCATTTTCATCATATTCTCTGAGTATCCCTGCAAAATACCTTGCATAAGCAGCATCGACAAATACATTATGTTCGTTGTAATATCCCACTTGATTTTTGTCCTCTTTGAAGCTAAATGGGTTGATATATTTACGCACTATGCCTTTATCATAGATTAAATACGAAAGCTCTCTATATACCCACACGCCTTGCCTAACGCCATTTTCATACCTACCGACAAGGGATTGCACTTTTCCATTGCCATTATCAAGTATAGATTCAATGTGAAATTCCCATTTGCCTACGCGCTTGCCATCTTTATAACGCCCTATATGTTCTGCTTTGTGGGCATTATATCTCCAATCATAGTCAGAATTTTCCCACAGCCACAAACCTACAATTATACTTACAATGAGTGTCAAAACAAAACCAACGACAAATAAAAACACCACACCTAGTGTATCTATCGCCAATGAGACGATTTTTCTTATATTCATTTTTTTACCTTTATTGTGCGCTTTTTTTTTGGCATTGTTCTTGTGATTTGGCATTTTTTAGCGTGTTGTTTTTGATTTCGCCACAAGATTCCAAAAATCCATTTTTAAAGACAAATGCTTTGCCATCTGGCAGAGTTTTGCCCTCAAACACACCAAAGTTATTGTATTTTTCAAACGCTTCCTTATCCCTCTCATCAATCCAACTATTCTTTTTGCAAGAGGTTTTATCCTCTTGGTTTAGACACCTAAATTCTGCTGTGCTAATGGAGAAATTCTCTCCATTTATGCGAATCAAATAATCCTCTTTGTATAAAAAATGCCTATCGTCGTTTTTGATTACTGAAAATCTCTCTCTTTCATAAAAAATACTTGTGAAAATATATGGCACAACCGATAGCGCAAATACTAATGCCAAACCCACCACTACGCCAAATATGAAGGAAGC
>NZ_JBSIUU010000016.1:0-60305 GCF_053654535.1 Helicobacter sp. T3_23-1056
CCAAAATAAGCCCTAAACCAAATCTAAGCCTAATCGGTCAACAATCCTAAGCCCCTCTCTAAAAAAGCCCAAGATTTACCCCCCATAAAATCAAGCCCAAACCAAAGTTTTACCCATCAATGTAATAAACCTTTTTCTTAGACTTCTTTTCTTTCTTTTTCTTTGATTTTTTGGACTTAGATTTTTTCTTGCCACCTTCGACTATAGAGCGTGCTACGGCGTTGCCATCTTTGTCGGTTACATAGTCGCTCCCGCCAAACCAATACGCGTATTTGAAGTTCAAAGTCGTAGTTACGCCATTAAACCAGCCTTGATATTTTAGCTGTTCGTCTGGGGTGTTGTTTTTGGCAAATGTGCTTGCGTAGAAAAGCCCATCATAGCCGAAACTTAGTTCGTGGTTTTTCTTTATCATCCAGATAAAGTCAAACGCAAAATTCCCATACACCGCAGGGAGCGTAATGATACGATTTTCATCAGGTGGGGTTGCTATTTGCCCGCTACCATCTAGCTTTGTTTCCGTGTGGAGTGGCAAAGTCTGCTTGTTTAGGACATTATATTTTATGCCTAGTTTTAGGTTTGTGCGAAATTTATTCCCCCACATTTTGTAGTAGCGCATACTAGCAGAGATAGCAGGCAAATGCCAATAAGTATTTGTCGTTCTCTCGTGCGGTCCAAAGGCTAAGTGTCCATTATTACCCTCTGGTTTATTGATACCCGTAGGCAAAGCAGCTAGCATATCATAGCTTAGTCCTACTGCGGGGCTTAGGTAGCTATTTCGCTTGTATTGATAAAAAGTAACCCCACCATTTACTTCTGCTCCCACATTCCATATTAGCGGTGTTTCTACGCCTTTTGCGGTTGAGACTAGCTTTAGGTCAAAGATACTATCCGCAGCAGACATTAGCATAGGCAAATCAACCCCGCCCCGAATATTTACTTTGATAAACCCTTCCCACACTTTCGCAGGCACAGAGAATGTTTTGAAATAGTTTAGCCCTGCTTGGAGGCTATGGGTTTGCAATCTAGTATCATTGGTAAGCATTTTTGTATCGATATTTGCAAACTCATATCCCACATACCCGCCAAATATACCATTTGCCCTCAAATTTCTTTGTGTGCCAAAGAGTGCGCCACCTGCATATTCCATAGCCTGTGAGCTACCAAAATCTACATAGCTATGTGTCGCATAAGGCAATGCAAAAAATCGCCAATCCCTACGCCCAGTGTATGGGATAAATATCGCATCTAGTTGGTCTATCAATTCAAAATTATTGTAGCCCTTATCTAGATTTTGCCCTTTAGACTGCTCTAGGGTTAGCTTTGCTAGCTTTTCGCGCACTTTATCGACTTTTTTGGTATTTTTGCGCGTGGTTTTGGAGAATTTAGAGCTACGATTTGTAAGGCGGCTCATATCGTATTGAAGCAAGCGAAGTTCTACTTCTTGGTTGTAATACCTATCGCTATGGAAAGTCTTTGTCGTCATCGTATCTAGGATATTTTGCGTCATAGCATTACGGCGCATATTTGATAGAGCGATGGCACGATAAGCATTTGAAGTGTAGCTATTTCTAGCATCTGCGCGTAGGTAAAATGTCTTATTATCTTTCCATATTATCTCTGTGTCGGTTGAAGAGATGATATTTGCACGAGTTAGATTCTGTCCTTTTGCAGTGCTACCTGATACGACTAGATTTTCTAGTTTGTATTCATTGCCGTCATTTTGGGCTTGATTGCCACCTACGCTTATGGAAAATTTTGCATTGTTATTAAAAGACACAGTAGTTGCGCTTTTAAAATACATTCTCTGTCCGTCATTTGTCTTGCTATTCCAACTATTAGCGTCCTTAGATATGGTTATAGTGTTTTGACTCATATCGCCTATGGTGGCATTGGCGATGGTTGGGGTTATATTTAAAAATAGCTCATTACCCAGCCTAGCACCATCTAGCGTGAGGTTTGTGATAGTGCCTGCATTTAGGCTAGATAGTTGCCCACCTCTTAGGCTAAAATTTGAAATCGTGCCACTAGATGAAATGCTAGAAATCGTAGAATTTGATAAATTGACATTTTGCCAATTATTAAGCACAAGGTTATTTATTCTTGTGTTGGTTGCGTTTAGGGTTTTGCTACTAGCAGAGCCTCCTAGTGTTAGGTTAAGATTGCTAGCATTTACATTATTCATATCTAGCCTATTGCGTTGATTATTAAAATTTGCCATCGTAAGTGAATTACCACCAGTGATGGTTAGATTGCTAAACTCGATGGTGTAAATTGGCGAATTAGCATCAGTCCAACCCCACCAAGTATTACCTGTATAGTTTGTCAGCATACCCACACTCTCAGAGCCATTACAAAGCAGGGTATGGCTAGTATAAAAAGTCCCACTTTTTGTCCCACACCACGCCGCCGCGGTATCTATGCTAAGGCTAGCTAGAATCGCACTTGTGGCTAGGGACAACGCTAGGCGTTTTTTGGGCTTGGTGGTTTGAAAAGCCCCCTCCCTTGCGGAGGGGGTTTGGGGGTGGGTGTCATTGCGAGATTCTGCGCGTAGCGTAGAATCGTGGCAATCTATTTTGCTTATTCTGCATTGTGGATTGCCACGCAAAAATTCGCTTACGCTCTTTTTGCTCGCAATGACGGAAGCAGAATCATTGCCTATAATGTCAGCGGTGGAATCTAAAGAAACCCACCCCCTAGCCCCCTCCGCAAGGGAGGGGGTTTTTGCTTCGGCTAACGCCTCGCAACCCGTTGGGTGAGGGTGGGTGTCATTGCGAGATTCTGCAACTTTGTCAAAAGTTGCAGAATCGTGGCAATCTATTTTGTCTATATTGCATTGTAGATTGCCACGCTCACTGCGTTCGCTCGCAATGACGGAAGCAGAATCATTGCCTATAATGTCAGCGGTGGAATCCAAAGATACCCACCCCCTAGCCCCCTCCGCAAGGGAGGAGGAAACAATGCCATTGCAAGATTTTACATTGTCGTCATTGCGAGCGCAACTTGTTGCGCGTGGCAATCCAAAATAAGCCACCTCCCTTGCGGAGGGGGTTTTTGCTTCGGCTAACGCCTCGCAACCCGTTGGGTGAGGGTGGGTAGATTTTGCATTAGCAAAATTTGCAATCTTGTCATTGAAAGAATTTGCATTGCCGTCATTGCGAGAATTTGCGCTAGCAAATTCGTGGCAATCTATTTTGCTTATATTACATTGTGGATTGCCACCCTCACTGCGTTCGCTCGCAATGACGGAAGTGGAATCCTTACCAACAATGACGGAAGTAGAATCGTTGTCCACAATGTCGGCGGTGGAATCTAAAGATACCCACCCCCTAGCCCCCTCCGCAAGGGAGGGGGGACAAGAAGTGTGCAAATCCGCAATGGAAGCGGAAATCTTGTCATTGCGAGATTTTGCAACTTTTTCATAAGTTGCAAAATCGTGGCAATCTATTTTGTTTATATTACATTGTAGATTGCCACCTATGTTTTTTGTCGTGGATTGCCACGCGTTGCGTTGCAACGCTCGCAATGACAATGCGGAGCTAAAAAGATTTAGCGCGGAGTTACTCTCTCTCTCTCTCTCTCGTTAAGAGATTGTTTGAGACATTCATTTTTGGGGTTAAACATCATTGTGTTCTCCTTATTTTGGCATTTGTTTCATTTTGTAAAAAAACAAAACAAGCAAATGATAGACTAATAAACATTAAACAAACCTTAAACGAAACCCAAAAAATGCCAAAAAATCAAAAAAAAAAAAAACGGCGAAAATTTGTGGGGTTTTTTGGGATTTTTTAGGATTTTCAATAATTTAAGATAGATTTTTGCAATATTTTTTTGGTTTTTAATAAAAAATAAAAAAAGATTTTTATGAAAAATTGTAAAAATCTATGATTTGAAACTAGAAAAAATTAGATTTTGCTAGTTGATTTTATGGATTGCTAGAATGCACAGAATCGATATATTTGCCATCAAAGCAGGCTTGGCAGTAGCTATTTTTGCTACTTGTATGTGGTTTGTCATCATTTAGGCATTGGGTATCATCGATACTTCTTGCCAAACCATCAAGCGATAAAAATCCCAAATAATCCGCCCCGATAAATTGCCTCACTTCCTCTATGGAGTGATTGGCACAGATTAGCTGGGTGATTTGTGGCGTATCTACGCCGTAGTAGCAGGGGCTTATCGTGGGGGGAGAGGATATGAGCATATAGATTTTGTTTGCCCCGCTTTGTCGCAAAATCTGCACGATTTGCTTGCTAGTCGTCCCGCGAACGATAGAATCATCTATCACAATAATATTTTTTCCTTTGATAAGGCTTGCATTTGGGTTTAGTTTTAGCTTGACTTTTAGCTCGCGCGCGCTTTGCGTAGGCTCGATAAAAGTGCGCCCCACATAGTGATTACGGATAATGCCTAGCTCAAAATCTATGCCACTTTGTTTGGCATAGCCTAGTGCTGCTGCCACGCCAGAATCAGGCACGGGGATAACCATATCCGCTTTTAAGCTATGCTCTTTGGCAAGCTCTATGCCTAGCTTTTTGCGCACGGCATAGACATTTCTCCCAAACACATTGCTATCAGGGCGGGCAAAATAAATGTATTCAAATACGCAGGGAGCGGGCTTGGCAGTGGCAAATCGGTAGGATTTGTAAGTGGGGGTTTGGCGTGTTTTGTTTTGTTTTTGTTTGGTAGAATCTACGCTAGATTTTGCATTTTTGTCGTTTTTTTCGCGCTCAAATACAAGCATTTCCCCCGCTTCTATATCGCGGATAAATTCCGCTCCGACTAAGTCAAACGCGCTACTCTCACTAGCTATGATATAGCTTAGTGTGCCGTCTTTGTTGTTGATTTGCCCTAGACTTAGCGGTCGCAAGCCATAGGGGTCGCGTATGGCAAACATTTTTGTGCGAGAGAGAATCACAAGCGCATACGCACCATCAATCTTGCAGATGGATTCTATGATACGCTCTTGTAAAGTGGGCTTGCTAGATTTTGCGATAAGGTGGATAAGCACTTCGGTATCAAGATGGCTTTGGAAAATCGCCCCGCCTTGCGTTAGATTTTCGCGCAGAGAATCTGCGTTTGTTAAGTTGCCATTGTGCGCTATGGCAATCGCGCCTAATGAATATCGCGCATAGATTGGCTGGCATTCGTTTATGCTATCTTCGCCTGCGGTGGAGTAGCGATTGTGTCCTATGGCATTGTGTCCTTTGAGTGAGGATAAAATCTCTGGGGTAAAAACACGCGTAACAAGCCCATCTCGTTTGTGCAGTGAAATTTTTTCATCATCGCTTACGGCGATTCCGCTTGCTTCTTGTCCTCTGTGCTGCAAAGCAAAAAGGCTATAATACGCCAAAATCGGCGCATTTGGCGCGCCAAAGATTCCAACTACGGCGCATTTTTCGTTTAATTTTTGGGGTTCGTTTATGGGGTGGGTTGTAAGGTGGTTTATAGATTTTGTGTTTTGTGGATTTTGTTTGCGTGGCATTGAATGTCCTTAAGTTTTTTGGTTTGATTTAAGAGGATTTTTTGGCTTTGTCTGCGGTGGTGGAATCGCTTGTAGAATCTTTTGCAGAATCTTTTGTGGATTTTTTTGCAAAATCATTTGTAGAATCTGTGGATTTTTGAGGGGTTGTATCTGCTTGGTTTGCAGTATTTGCGGTATTTGCGGTGTTTGTGTGGCTTGGGGGATTTATAGGGCTTGAGGGATTTATAGGGAGGTTGCAAAAGCTCTCTACTATGCAGTTTTTTATGGTGAAATAATTTGTCTTTGTGCCTTTTTCATCTTCCTCGTGGTGATAAGAAATGCTAAAATTTTGCGCATCTAGCGTGTTTTTGATGATATACATTCCTAGCCCAAATCCTTGTGAATTTGGCTTGGCGGAATCTTTAAAATACGGCTTAAAATATTCCTCAAATTCCATTTTTAAGGCGTTTCCGTGATTGGAAATAATCAAATCTAGCCCGTTAGATTCTACCTCTACTTTGCCATCAAAGCTGTATTTGATTCCATTGTCGATTAGATTTTTTACCGTTAGGCAAAATAGCTCAAAATCCGCTTTTATGATTTCATTTGGTGCTTTGTTGTGGATAGGGTTGTTTTCGGCATTGTCGATGAGTAGCATTTTTTGGACGGCTTGCATTAAGTCGTTTAAGAAAAATTCGCTTTTTTTGAGGTTGTAATTTTTGGAGGATAGTTGTTCGATTTTGGCAAACTCATCAATCAATGCGTTTAATCGCTCAAATACGGAGGTGAGGCGGAGTTTTTGGGTTTTGTTGCGCACCATTTCTGCGGTGATTCGCCCCTTTGTGATAGGCGTTTTTAGTTCGTGCATTATGGAGCGCAAAAACAGCGTGCGCGAAGAATTTAGCGCGCTAATGCGCTTGATAGCTTTGTCAAATTCGCTTGCAAGCTCGCCTATCTCATCTTTTTGCGGGATTTCACACTCTACGCTAGAATCCCCTTTGGCAAATCTGCGAATCTGCCTGCGCAAATGAATCATAGGCAACAGGCTTTTTATCACAAGCACAAAGAGAAAGATTAAAACCATTGAGCCAAAAAGTATGATTAGGTAGTAATTTACATAAAAATTTCGCAACGAATCTTTGTAGAGAAAGACTTCATTTTCGCTCGTAAGCAAGATATACATATCGTTGTTTAGCTCGATAGATTTGAGGTATATGCCTTGCGTGTCATAGAGGATTTTGGTGGTGTTTAGTAGATTTTTTTTGAGGCTGTTGTCATTTACTTGTATAAATCCCATTTCTTTTAGGTAGATTTGGATAGCGTCTAGATTTGTCTCTTTGGAAATAATGTGGTTAAAGATGATACTTACGCGCTCATACCGTTGTCTTTCGTTGTCTATGGCGTATCGCTCGGCTTGAAATCGCAAAAAATAAAACGAAAAGGCAAAAAAACTCCCCAGCGCAAACAAAAACAAAATGGTGATTTTAAAAAAGATTGAATGCTTCATAGCATTACGCTCCATTTGTCATTTTTGTCGCTTTAGGGATTGTCGTTGGCTTGGCGTCTTGCTTGTTGTAAATCTTGCAAACATACAAGAATGGTAGGCAAGACGGGCGGGCAAGTCGGTCAAGATGTAGGGTAGGGCGACAAAAAAGCCACAAATAACAACGGCATAAAAAACCGCCATAAAATCTAGCTAAATCTAGCAGAATCCAAAAATGCAGAATCCGACAATATAGAATCAAAAAGCGAGATTTTATGCTTTGCATTTTGCGTTTGGCTTTTTGTGGATTTTTGTCTGTGATTAAAATTCTAGCTTGTAGCCCACACCGCGCACAGATATGATATGTCTTGGCTTTTTGGGGTCGTCTTCGATTTTGGCACGCAATCGCCCGATGATGACATCTATGCTTTTATTTGAGCTTTCGGGGTTGATTGATTCAGACTCGATGGCAATCGCTTCGCGTGAAAAAACATTGCCTTTTTTGCTAATGAGTAGCGTCAAAATCTCATATTCTGCACGCGTGAGTTCTAGCTTTTTGTCGTGGTAGTAGATTTCACGGCTATTTTTTTCTATGTGGAATATTGGATTTGGTTCTTTTGCTTCATCGCGCCCAGCTTTTGAGTGGTATCTGCGGAGTAGGGATTGGATTCTAGCGAGCAGTTCTTTTGGGTCATAGGGCTTTGGCAAGTAGTCATCTGCGCCGTTTTCTAGGGCTTTGACTTTGTCATCGACATCGCTTCTTGCAGAAGAAATGATGATTGGCATATTTTTTTGCTTGGCTACGCGCTTGCAGACTTCAAGCCCATCTAGATTTGGCAATGTCAAATCTAGCAACAGCAAGTCAAAATGCTTCGCGCTTATCGCGCTCATTCCCGTGTATGGCTCATCATAGCTTGTTACCTTGATATTGTGTGATTGTAGGTATTCGCTTAGGATTTCGGATAATTCTACATCATCTTCTATCATCAGCACTTCAAGCGTCCTATCAGGGTAGTTTAGAAGTTCGTCATTTTCTTCGCCATTTTCTGCAATATCATTTGCCTCAATGCCATTTGCTACAACGCCCTCTGCTACAATGCCTTGTGCCACTATATCTTGCGTGGTGTTTTGTGTGTTGTTTTCTTCAGTTTTCATTTGATACCTCTTGTGAGAGAAAATTTGCTAAGCAATCGTAGCAAAATCTAGCTTAAATAATAGCTAGCTTGCAATAAAATAATGAAAAATATGTCAAAAATAAGACAAAAATCCACGCAAAATGCAAAAAACGCCAAAAAAACACATAAAAAAAGAAAAAATGTAGCAAAAAGAAGTCAAAGAGAATCTAAAAATTAAGCAAAAGAAAAGCCTCCCAAATCTTAATCTAAGATTTTAGGAGGCTTCTAAATCAAGGAGTTTTATGAAAAAATCATTTCAAAAGCGTATCTCTAAGCAATTCAAACACTCTAATCAAAATCTTAGATTCCAAAAAAAGAGTTTTGCTAAGATTGCTTAAAAAAGGCTCTTGCTGGAGGGGGAGCAAGAGCCAAAGTAACGGCTGGCGTGGAGGGGGTTAAGCCAACCGCTACTGCCATAAAGGCAAGGGGAATTTTATCGCAAAATTAGTAAATAAGATTAAAAAAAATACATTAAAAGTAAAAAATGTAAAAACAAATGAGCATAAAATAATCCGCACAAACAAAGCCAAAAAAAACCACAAAAACATTTTGCAAACGATTCAACGATTCTAAAAAAAAAGCACGCTATGTCGCGCTTGTCAATGTGCTACCACAAACAAACATACAAAACATACAAAACACGCAAAACACAAAAATCAACGAGCGCAAAATCACGCCAAACCTCACGCAAAGGCATTTTTTTGAAAGTGTTTGATTTTGGAGGTTGTTTCTGTTTTGATTACATTTTGATTCCACTTTGATTTTGTTTTGTTTTTTTTTACAGATTAGCAGATTTAGCGGATTTTGATTTTGCAAAATCTATTTTTTATTGCTTTTTAGAAAATCATCAAGCAAGCATAATTCATATTGCAAAAAATTCACTACCAAGTCAAGTTTTTCTTTAGAATCCTGCATTTGTGGCATTTTTAGCCCCTCAAATAGCACGAGCAATTTTTCCCTTAGCATTTCCAAAAATTCTATATTTGACGGGCTAAATACCGCATCTTGTGGCGCAATCACTTTGCCTGAAGTCGTCTTGCTAGATTGTATTTTTAGCAGTGGTTTTGCCAAATCTTTGCTAAGTCTTGTTGGATTTGTGCTATTTGTCGCATTTGATGATGCCAAGCTAGATTCTTTTACTTCCTTAGATTCTAGCTCATTGCTTGCGTTTAGATTGTCTTTTAGCGCGTTTAGATTCTCGCTTAGCCTAGCATTTAGGCTGATTTCATTATCGCTTGTTTGCTCGCTATTTTCCGCAGAATCTTTTTTGGGTAGATTTTGCGTTGCATTGTCGTGCGCTGCGCCATTTTCCACTTCATCAAGGGCTTGTAAGATGAGATCTTTTAGTTCCATTGTAACAACCACTTTTCAAGTTTTTGATAATCGCTAGCCGTTCTTGCATTTACAAAAAGTTCTAGCTTGTCGCGATTTAGCCCGCTAAAATTGTGCTTTTGTGTCTTTAGTCGCACAAGGGCTGCGCTTGCTTCCATATTGTTTGGGTCTTTTGCCAAAACCCCCTCATATATCATCATCGCTTCTTCTTTGTGTCCCTGTATCTCATAGATACTTGCCAAAGTGTTGGTTTTAAATCCCATCTCAAACTCCTTACAATAGCATTAAATTTTGGTTATTTTACAAAAAATTACGCTTTTTGGATTGTGCTATTTTGCAAATTTTGCGTTATTTTGCAAGTATTTCTGCGATTTTATCGCCCATTTCTTGCGTGCTACATATTTTTTTTGCACCAAATTGGGCTATGTCTTTGGTGCGGTATCCTGCTTTTAGCACCTCTTGTATGGCTTCTTTTATCGCGTTTGCAGGCTGTGGCAACCCTAGCGAAATCTCTAGCATCATCGCCGCGCTTAAAATCGTGGCGATAGGATTTGCGATATTTTGCCCAGCTATATCTGGCGCAGAGCCGTGAATTGGCTCGTATAGCCCGATAGATTCTCCCACACTAGCACTTGGGAGTAGCCCTATTGAGCCTGTGATTTGGCTAGCTTCATCGCTCAAAATATCGCCAAAAAGATTGCTTGTGAGGATAACATCAAATTGCTTTGGCTCGCGCACAAGCTGCATACTTGCGTTATCGACATATTGATGGGTTAGCTCCACGCTTGGATAGGATTTTGCCACTTCATTTACCACTTCACGCCATAGCTCGCTTACTTCAAGCACATTTGCTTTGTCGATTGAGCAGAGTTTGTTGCGCCTAGATTTTGCTAGGGCAAATGCCTTGTGGGCTATACGCTCTATCTCATCGCGTGTGTAAATCATCGTATTATACGCTTTGTTTGCTTCTTTTGCTCGTGGCTTGCCAAAATAGATTCCGCTGATTAGCTCGCGCACGATTAGCAAATCTACGCCTTTGATGATTTCAGGCTTTAGCGGACTAGAATCTAGCAATTCATCAAACACCATCGCAGGGCGCAAATTTGCAAACACCGCTAGTTCTTTTCGCAATGCCAAAAGCCCTGCTTCTGGGCGTTTTGGCTTTGGTAAGTTTTCCCATTTTGCCCCGCCTACCGCGCCAAAAAGAACCGCACTAGAATCTAAACAACCCTTTATCGTCTCTTGTGGCAATGGCTCTCCACACTCATCATACGCTACGCCACCCATCAAATACTCGCCATATTCTAGGGTAAAATCAAATTTTTTTTGCGCGACTTCTAGGACTTTGATTGCTTCCGTGATGATTTCATCGCCTATGCCATCGCCCCTTATCACAGCGATTTTGTGGATTTTAGATTCTGCTTTCACTTTGTTTTCCTTAGTTTAGATTTTAGTTTGTAGCTTTTTTTAGCTTTAGCCATTTTTTCTTAGCCAATCTTTTGCAAACGCCATAAGCCCACCACTTTGCAATAATGCGTGCATAAATTCTGGGATTTCTTTGTAGGCAAATGATTGGTTTGTGGTTAGATTTTGTATTATGCCTTTTTGCGTGTCTATGCGGATTTTATCGCCCTCGTTTATGTGATTTACTTCGTTAGATTCTAGGATTAAAAGCCCCATATTAAAGGCATTTCGATAAAAGATTCTAGCAAAGCTAGGGGCTATCACGCAGGCAATCCCTGCGGCTTTTAGCGCGATAGGTGCGTGCTCCCTGCTACTGCCACAGCCAAAATTCTCCCCCGCGACTATAATGTCGCCTTTTGAAATTTCGCTAAAAAAATCTGGGCGCGCATCTTCCATAATATGTCTTGCTAGGATATTTTCATCGCTTGTGTTTAGGTAGCGAGCGGCGATTATGACATCTGTGTCGATATTATCGCCAAATTTCCACGCCTTACCCTCGATGATTTTTTGGATTTGCTGATTTTGGATTTTTTGGATTTGCGAATCGCTAACAGAATCTATCTTATTAAAATCTGCTTTTTTAGAGTCGCTGATAAAATCTTTTTTTGCTTTTTTTGTAGAATCTTGGCTAGACATTTACTTTTCCTTTTTTGTGTTGTTGCGATTTGTTGCGGTGCATTTGTTGCGTTGTGAAAAATGCTGAAATTATATCATTTTGTGGCTAGAATCTTGGCTAGATTCTGCGCTTTATCTCGCCTTTTTTGGCAAGTGAGTAGAGCATTTTTTTGTGTGATTTTTGGGCTAGATTGAAATCAAAATCAAACACAGGCTCTTTTTTGATAGGCAATTTATTGTCTTTAAAAATTTTGCCATAGCCTAGCGAAACGCCGACAAATAGGTTTGTCCCCGTGCTTTTTATATATTTGCCCTGCAAGATATATAGACTTAAAAATGGCGAAATGCTAAGGTTATTAAACAGCACCGTGTCAAGTCGCAAGTTTAGCTCCATTTCAAAATTTGGGTCGCGCACTCTTGGGTAGTTGCTAAGCAAGTATTGGCGATAATATAGCCCGCTAGCAAAATCTACCCCATCTCTAAAGCTGTATTTTAGCTGGATTCCACTCTCTAGCCCCATACTTTGCACTTGGTTTTTTATGTCGCTAAAATCATCTTCGCCAAAAAGACTTAAATGCAGGTTTTGGATATATTTGCTATCAAAAAGTCGCGCCCCTAGCGATAGTCGCAGGTATTTTTTGCGATAGGGGAGATTTGGGCTGGGGGTAAATTCACTTTGCAGGCTAAGGCTTGCAAAAGGTCCTATTTCCCCGCCTAGTTTTTCGCCTCCGCGTATGTTTTCTAGCTTCCAAATGCGCTGGGTGTAGCCTGTGGATAGTAGGATTTTATCATTGGTTTTGTTGCTTACTCTTGGGGTGTTTTTGGTGGCAAAGACTACGGTTTGTCCGTATTCTGCGAGAAGTGAGCTAAACCATACAAAAGATTGCGAGTAATAATCCGCTAAAAGTTTGCTATATGATTGGAGGACTAGTTGAGAACTACCGCTTAAACGGCTATTTGCAAAGCTAGCGTATTGCTCTTTGTTGCCTACTTGGGTGGTGGTAAAGTTTAGTGAGATTCTGCTTAGCTCGATTTTCCAGCCTATGCGCTCGGTATCGACATCTAGATTTTCGTAGTCTTTTTTGCTAAGCTCCGCGCTAGCGCAAAATGCGACTTCTAGCGCAAAAAGAGATAATAAAAAAAGAAAGCGCAAAAGAATTTACCTAAAATATTGTGCTAAAAAGATAGGCTATTTGTTTGGTGTTTTATCTTTTGGGGCGGGGATATGGGCTACTAGATTGTCCATATCAAAATTTACCCCTTGTTGTTTTGCTTCTTTTGCTAGGGCTATGGCTTCATTTATGTTGTATTCATTGCCACCTTCATAGGGCTCAAATATGCGATTTGTGATGGCTAGCGCGTAGGCACTTTTTTGGATATTTTGCGTGGCAGAATGCGGGCTTGTCGCATATAGCACGGTCTGTATAATCTCATCATCAAACTTCCACAAATCAAAGCAGTAAGCCAAAAACGAAATATGGTCAGTCCCAAAAAATTCCTGCTCTACAAGGGCGATATTCATAAATTCATTATCCTCTAGCATTTTGCGAAATTCTTTGTCCTGCCTAGTCTTAATAAGCGCGATAGAAAACAAAATCATACCAAGTCGCAAAAGCATAGCGCAGGGGACTAGCGTTTGGGCTAGCTTTTTGTCCTCATTGCCTAGCCACGAAGAGATGAAATTGACTTCTTTTGAGCAATTTCCCATAAACAAATCCGTATCAAGCCCGTAGGGAGAGACATTTACTTTAAGATGAGAGCGGATAGAATCTGTCATAACAAGGTTTTTGACATTATCGATTCCAAGCAGGGTAACAACTTGGTTAATCGTAGAGATTTTGCTAGAAAATCCATAATATGCAGAATTTGCAATTTTTAACAAATTTGTCGTAACCATAGGGTCTTTGGAGAGGATATTTACAACCTCGCTTATTTCCATATTTTCGCCATTCTCTGCGATATAATCACGCAGTTTGACAACGGTATCAGACAATGGAGGGAGTTTTTCCTCGATGATGTTGAGAAGAGACTCATTCATTTTAGACTTCCTTATTTTTTGTTTTTGCAAGTTCTTTTTGCAAAAGTCGCAAACCAAATTAGTAGCAATTTTTGCTAACTTTCGCTAGTTTTCGCTAATTTAGTTTTTAGCTAGCTTTGGTTTTTTAACTTTTGGTTTTTAATGTTTGTTTTATTTGCCACAAAAAGCTAAGTTATTTTTTTGATAAACGCCTAGTTTTTTGTGGCTTTGTTTTTGGGATTGCCCCTTTGTGCGAAACTAGTGTAAAACGCCCTAAGTCTTGGATTTATTCAAAATATAGTGCAAGATTTTACCTTATAATCGCTAAACTTACGACAAGATTTTGCACATTTTTGCAAAAATATTGTTGTAATTATTCGTTAGATTGATATAAAAATATGGATTTTTTGGCAAGATTTTGGATATTTTTGTGGTTTTTGTGTGAAATTTTGTTGATTTTTTGTTTATTTTATGCAGATTTTTTAGGGGGTTTGTGTGTTTTTTGGGCGATTGTTTGAAAATCTGTTTTTTGCGATTTTGTTAAATATTCCAAGTTATTTTTATAAAAGATAGATAATTTACAATAACACGCGCAACGATATTTTAGGATTGTGCCAAAATCCATTTTTGTGTATTTTTTGGCAAAAATCTTGTATAATTGCTTTTTGATTTCGGTAAAAAAATACTAAACCTTAAAGGCATTTTATGAAGACTCAATTTAAAACGACAAAACGAGATATGGCAAAACATATTGATGTTGATGTTAGCACTTTGTATAATTGGAGGCGATTTAAGCCAGATTTGTTTCGTATCGTAATGTTAGGATTTAAGTTTGATGAGCTAATCAACGCTTCAAAAGCGCATTATGATGAGTTGAAAGAGTTTGATTGCGTTATCCAAGAGGAAATAAAAAAATATAAACTTCCTAAAAAGAGGGGCGTTTCCACCCCCCCCCCCCCCCCGTTAAACGCACCAAAAACGGACAAAAATCTACGAATTGAGAAAAAAGATAAATAAAAATCACAAATAGCGATGGGCAAAAAACTCGTTTTTTGATTTTGTTGTTTTTGTTGGTTTTTTTTGTTTTGTAGATTTTTTGTTTGCCAGATTGTAGATATTTGTTAAGAGAATGTGTGGATTTTGTTGTGGTAGATTTTGCAAAAATTAAGATTTTGGGATTTTTTAGATTTTGCAAAATTTTTCGTGGCAATTTTTACTTGGCAATCTTTTTCGTGGCTACTTCACAAATTTGCAACTTAGCAAAATTTAACAAAATCAAGCTAGATTTTTAGTCAAAATGTGGTTTCAAGCAAAATCTAGCTTGAAATAAGTTTGATTTTTATTTGATTAGTGCGCTGATTTGCTTAAAATGCTCGTTTTTAGATTCTAGCATCGCGCCAAAGAGGAGTGATTCTACGCACGAGATTTTCGCTCCCTTGCTTCGCATTAGCTCTATGGCGTTTGTATGATTTTCCTTTTTGCGCGAGTTTAGCGCGTCTTGTGCCACCCACACGCTAAGCCCCAAATCTAGCGCGTGAAGCACGCTTTGAAGCACGCAGATATGGCTTTCAATCCCGCAGATTATGAGATTTTTTGCCCCGCCTTGTGTGTTAAGTTGCGCGATAAAGTCCATAATATTCCCATTGCCAAAAATGCTAAAACTTGTCTTTTCTAGCACGCAGATTTTAGAATCTCCCCTATCAAATTCCACGCGTTTATCGGTATTCCCAAGCCCTTTTGGATACTGCTCGGTGATAAGCGTGGGAATGCCTAAAATCTCCGCCCCGCGCAAAAGCGTGTTGGTATTTTTGATAAGATTTTGCCAATCAAACATTAGCGGGATTAGCCTCTCTTGCACATCGATGACTACTAAAAGGCTTTCATTTGGCTTGTATAGCCCGTATTCAAATGGTTTCATTTCTTTGCCTTGTTTAAAAAATGCCTTAAAAAAAGTTGCAAAACGCTAAATGATTTTTTTGTCATACTAAGGCTTAAACAGCAGAAAGTATCCAAAGGTGCTAGAATCATAGCTTTTTTTGGTGGCTTCTGTCGCGTTGTTTGCGACTACTTTTGGATATTTCGGGCTTCGCTCTCAATATGACAATATGCGTGGCATAAATACCCTGTGCTTTAAATTTTAAAATTTAAAGTTTTGAGACAATCGCCTTTGTGTCGCGTGCGATGACAAGCTCCTCATTTGTGGGGATTACACACACTTTGACTTTAGAATCTTTGGTAGAGATTATCGCTTCTTTGCCGCACGCGTTGTTTGCTTCCTCATCAAGTTTCACGCCCAAAAACTCCAAATGCTCCACAATCATACCGCGTATAAATTTCGCATTCTCCCCCACACCCGCGCAAAAGGCAATCGCATCAACGCCTATCATCACCGCGCAATAGCTCCCAATGTATTTTAGCACGCGATACGCAAAGGCAGCGCGAGCGAGCTTCGCCCTCTCATCGCCTTTTAGCTCCGCATCGAGCAAATCCCTAAAATCACTTGAAACGCCAGAGATTCCGAGCACGCCAGATTTTTTGTTTAGGATATTTACGATTGCTTTGGTGTTTAGCCCCTCTCTATCGGCGATATAGTCCAAAATCGCAGGGTCTAAATCCCCGCTTCTAGTCCCCATTATAAGCCCCTCTAGCGGCGTTAGCCCCATACTTGTATCCACGCATTTGCCGTTTTTTACCGCAGAGATGGACGCGCCATTGCCAAGGTGGCAGACAATGATTTTAGAATTTTTATAATCAAGTCCCAAAAACTCCGCCGTGCGCTGTGAGACATATTTGTGGCTAGTCCCGTGAAAGCCATATCTGCGCACTTTGTGCTTCTCATACCATTCATAAGGCACGCCATACATATACGCGCGTGCTTCCATAGACTGATGAAACGCCGTGTCAAAAACCGCTACCATAGGCGTTTTTGGCATTTGCTCGCTACAAGCCTTGATACCCATTAAATGCGCGGGATTATGCAATGGCGCAAGAGCAGAGCAATCCTCAATATGCTTTATCACAATCTCATCAATCAGCACAGATTCTTTGAAATATTCGCCCCCGTGCACCACGCGATGCCCGATAGCAGCGATTTCATCTAGGGATTTGATTGTGCCGACTTTTTTGTCGGTTAGGATTTCTAGCACGGCAGAGATGGCGTTTGAGTGATTGACTAGGTTTAGCGTCTTGCTTACTTTTTCTTCGCCTTTTTTGTAGTTTAGCACGCTTCCTTCAAGCCCGATTCTATCGCAGATTCCAGAGGCTAGGACTTTTTCGCTATCGACATTTATGAGCTGAAATTTTAGCGATGAGCTCCCGCAATTTACCACTAATACATTCATTTTTTCTCCTTTAGTTGTGAAGTAGTTGTCTAGGTGGTTTTAGATTCTTTAAGATTCTTTTAAGACTCCAAAGAATGCCTAAAAAGCAACATAGCAAAATCAAATTGCCAAAACAAATTGCCAAAACAAATTGTTAGGTAATATATTAAAAAATTCCTTTTAACAATGCAAATATTTTGCTTATTTTTTAGAGTAATGTTTTTAAAATGTGTAAAATCTACGCGTTTTTGTAAAAATTTTGCTTACCTTTTTAGAATCTTTTGTTTGAAATCTTTTAGAAAATTTGCAAGATTTTTGCAAGATTTTGATTTTTCCAAAGTTTCTGCCAAATGCTTTTTTGCCAAACGCTTTTTAACAAAATGTTGATTTTGCTAGATTCCAAATAATTCGCGCTCTTCCTTGCTTATATCAAGCTGTCCGCTTAGGGCAAAATATTTTCGCAAAACTAGCAAACAGCAGGCTTCTTCGTAGCGTGGATTTTGAAAATCTTTGCAAAAATTTTGCGCGTTTTTGATAATGTCTAATGCTTCTTTTTCGTGGCTTAGATAGTAGTCTAGCGTGGATTCTACATCGCTGTATTCATCATCTATTTGCGCGTAATGCACCCCTGCGATTAGCCTCCCTTCCATAAACCAGCTTTCAAATTTTGGTTTTGGCATTATGCAAAGTGAGTTTGAGTTCATCGCCCATTTTAGATTGCTTGCTACATCATTTCCCTCCAAACTCAAGATAAATTTGTATTCGCAATGTTTTTGCTTAGAGATTTTGCGTCCTATGAAATCCGCGTTATGTTTTTTGTCGCTTGTGTCGGCTATGTCGCATAGCGGGTGGCTAAAATACATTGACAAAAATTTATTTCTATGGCTCTGATAGCACGCACCGCGAAAGATTAGCTTATCTTTTTTGTCTTTATAAGGGATTTTATCTGCAAAAAAGCACAAATGTCGGCTTTTATCAAGTGGCAATAAAATGCTTTTTGTATTAGAATCCCCCCCCCCCTTAATGATTTTAGAATCTGATTTTGGTAAATCTAATGGGCGAGTTTTGGTTATGGCAGGGGTGTCTAGGTAATAATTTACATCGCCAAATTGATAAGCCCATACAAAGTTATCATTAAAATACCTGCTCCATTGATAAGAATCATAATAATACACGGTTGAGTGCGCGCTAGTGGGGTTGTTGCGTGATAGAAAATCTATATTTGGGGTTTGCAGGCTTAGGGGAGTTTTTGGATTTTGGTTAGATTTGTTTGTGGCAAAAGCATTTGGGGTAGGGAGTGTAAATGGGGTATTTATTTTGTGATAATAATTAACCCGTTTGGCAATATTTTGCAATGTCACATCATCAAAATCTTTGAAAATCTGCTTTATTTTGTGCGATAGATTTGCTTGGCAAAATGCGCGAGGCAGGAGCATTCTTGCGATACCTTGTAGATTGTAGATAAGTTTAGACATAGATTTTTCCTATTTTTAAATTTAAGATTTTGCAAAATCTGTTTTTGCAAAATCGACTTATTTTTGCTTGCAAAATGTTATTTAAAAAATATTTACAAAAAGCAAAATCACGCTACAAAACCACTTTATTTATCCGCGCATAATACCAGCACGCAACGCACGCCAAAATCCCAAGTGGCGCAGGCACAGCAACTTCAGGGTAGATAATATCTGTGATGGCAAATTGACTAAGCGCAAAAAACAATCCCCACACAAGAAGCGCGAAAATAATAAAACAAAAACCAAGCAAGTAAAGATTGACATATCGCCCAAGAGAAGGGGTGTAATAACAAATAATAATTGCCACAAATGGCACAAAAAGCGGGACTAAAATAAGAGAATACAAAATCGCCCTAGCTTTGTCGGTGGAGATATTTTGCGCGCGCAAAAGATGAAAAGAATCTAGCGCGTCTAAAATCGAAATAGAGGGCTTTGCCTGCGCGAAAGAATCTAGCACTTTTGGGTTAAAGTTTTCCAAAATCGGCAGGCGTGGTTGCGTGCTAGAAACAATCCCTAAACCACCTAGATTCCATTTTTTTGGCAAAATCTGCGTCTGTGCGTCTTGTAATACCCAAAAATTATTTTCAAAAAATGCCTTTTTTGCTTGAATAAAGCTTACTAACCTTTTGTCATCATCTAGCGTGAAAACGCGCAGGGAGCTAGCTTGGGCTAGGGAATTTATCGTCCCAAAAAACACATAGTTTTGATGATTTTTGACAAATAAATCTTTTGTCGGCACACTTGAAGAATCTTTGAAAAAAGTCTCTACTTCCTCTTTGGCATACGCAAAAGGCGTGGCATTTAGCCCGATATAGAGGCAAGTAAGTGCGATACTTAGCAGTAGCACGGGGCGCAAAAGAGCGCGCTTAGAGTAGCCGAGTGCTAGTAGGGCGGTGTATTGGTTGGATTTGATAAGCGAGAGGTAGCAAATCGCCATAGACAAAAGCAGTGAAATAGGAAGCGTGAAATTGATAGCATAGGCAAAATCATAAGCAAAAAATAGCACCACAAGGTTTGCGGATTCTGCGAAATTATCGGCGTATTGGAGGCTATCGATGCTGACAAAAAATAATTCTAGCGCGATAAAAATCACCAAAAAATAGCGCAAATAATATCGCCCTATGAAAAAAAATAATCTTAGTCGTGGCATATTTTATCCTTTTTGGTGCTGGTTTGGCACACTAGGTGCGTGGGGTGGATTTTGGGATTTTGCTTCTTTATCTTTATCTTGGGCTTGGGCTTGGCTTGCGTTTATTGCTTTTTTGGGATTATTTTTCGCAGGATTTAGCGTAAATAGATTTTGTGTTTTGGCAAAATCCCTAGTGATTAAAAAATACAGAATGCTAAGTGCGGAATGCAGCACTAAACTATCTAGTTTTTTTGCCTGCGATATATCAAAATCCCCTAGCACATAGGAAATGACTTGATGATTTTTTAGCTTTTTGTTTTGGGGATTTTGCAGGGTAAAATCTACGCTAGATTTTGCAAAATCCGCAGAATCTGTGCTAGATTTTGCCTCAACCCCCCTCCCTATGCCAAATCGTAGTCGCATATAATTATTGCCCATTTTCTCATCAATCGATTTTAGCCCATTATGCCCGCCACTGCTTCCCCCCACTTTGTAGCACACATAGCCAAAATCAATATCTAGCTCATCGTGCAAGACTACAAAATCATTGATTTTATAAAATTTTAGCGCGTTTTGCAGTGGCACGCCTGATAGATTCATAAAAGATTGTGGCTTTAGTAGGTGTATATTTGTGGTGGCGTTTTTTATCGTGGCGATTTGTGCTTCAAATTTATTGGCATTTTCCCATTCTAGTTCTAGCATTTGAGCGATTTTATCGACTATCATAAAACCTGCATTGTGGCGATTTTTGGCGTATTTTGGAGTTGGGTTGCCAAGCCCTGCGATTATGATGGGGGATTGCAAATGTGGCGGTAAAAAATCTTTTAGTAGCGTAAAAAATTCGTTTTTGCAAAAAGTATAAGAATCATCAAAAGTAGATTTTGGCAAATCGCTAGAATCTATTTTGGGATATTCTTTTGAATGGTTTTTGGGGTAGTTTTTGGCAGAATCGTTAGAAAAATGAAAGGGCGATGAGCAAAGATTTGCTACTTTTTTAAGCAATTCATTATTTTTGCCCATCGTTTTTTTTATGTTTTTTCTTGCAAGTTTTATAAAAGTCAAAAGTTTTAAAACTAGATTTTATTTGGCTTTTACGACACTTACTACGGCATTTGCGGGATTTTCAGTGATTTTCACGCCATCTTTTTGTGGCAAATCCCGCACCAAAATGCTATGCCCCACATCAAGCGGAGATACATCTAGCTCATAGGCATTTGGCAGATTTTCAGCTTTTGCTTGGACGCTTATGCGTTTTTTTGCTAGCAAAAGCACGCCTTTATTTTTTAGCCCTACGGGCGTTCCTTTGGTTTTGACAGGGATTTTGTATTTTGCAAGCACGCCTTTTTGGGCTATCATCAAATCAATATGCAAAATCGTCCCATACACAGGGTCTTTTTGATACTCTTGGATAACGACTTCTAGCGTCTTATCCCCGACTTTCACAGGGAAAACAAGCGTGTTTTTGGTTTTGATAGTCCTAATAAAATCATTTATTTTAAAAGCGCAATGGATATTTTCCACGCCTTTTGCATAAATATTGGCAATTAGATAACCATCATTCCTTAGGGCTTTTGCATTCGCCTTTGAAATACTCTCTCTAATCTTTCCTTCTAGCATAAGCTATCCTTTCTTTTTGTTTGAGATAAAAGCGTGGATTTTAGCGATTTTTTGCTTTAAAAAACATAAACCCACATAAAAATTTTTACAAAACTTACGCATTTACGGATTTTCCCATTTTTAAACTTGCGTTTGTGCAAAAAACAAACTTAGATATGCTTGCGCAAAACAAAATGGGCAGGGTTTGTGAAAATGTAAAAAAACTATTTTTCTTGCAAAATCTATTTTTTGTCAAACCGCTACCCTTAAAATCCATATTAACAATCTGTTTTTTTTTTTTTTTGTAGAGTTGCTTTTTTGTAAAAAACACAACAAAACTACAAAATGGAGCAAGCAATGAAAAAACAAGATTGGGATAAAATCATAGACAAACACATTTTAGCAATTATTACAAAATGTGTAACTCAAGGCAATTTTGATACACAAACAATCTTAGAGTGTTTGTCGCTCATATCCACTCGTGCTAACGACATAAAGCAAAGATTTTTGGAGAACAATTCAGCAGATTTGAGTGATGAGGATAAAAAAGCAATAAATCAAATAAAATGCAGAGCACCGCTATGGTTTGCCAAGCCAAATAAAAAAGTCAGCATTATTTTGCTTACATTTTTGCAACTATCCAATGCTAATCAAAAAGAAATACCATTAGATATACTCATAGATGAATGCTATAAGAATCCTAATTTTGATTCTAAACAAAATGTCAAAAACAACTATGCAAAAATGAAAAGTGCTAAAGGTAATCCAAATGGCAGAATTTTTGACGAGCAAAATGGCAAAGTAGTGCTTTGGGATAAAGCTAAACATATCATATTGCGAGAATATGAAACATATCTACAAAAAGGAATGAGACAATGAAAAAATTGGTATTCGTGTTTGGAATCTTGGTAAATGCTGTAAGCGTGGGAATGGGTGCGATGAGTGATGATGAATGGGAAAGAGCTAGTTATAATTGTGATAAAGGTGATAAAAGTGCGTGTCAAGCATTGATTGATAATGGTTTGCCAAGCGTGGAACAATGCGATAAAAATACTTGTGCCATTGTAGGTGCAGTTTATAGCTATGCGGGGCATTATAGAGATGCGATACCATACTTTGAAAAAGCCATCGCTTTGGGGGATAATCGTTGGTATTATATGTTGGGATTCGCTTACTATAATTTAAATGATTATTTTAACGCAAAGAGATATTATGAAAACGGGTGTAACAAAGTTGGCGATACGCAATCAAAATCTTGCTACAACTTAGGGTTAATGTATACATATGGCGAAGGTGTGCGCCAAGACTACCACAAAGCACACGAACTCTACAAAAAAGCTTGTGATATGAAAAATGCTATGGCGTGTAATAATCTAGGTGTTCTCTATACCAATGGGCTAGGCGTGAAGCAAAATCGCTACATCGCTAAGCAATATTTTGGTAAGGCGTGTGATTTGGGCTACCAAATCGGCTGTGATAATTATAAAGAATACAACGAAGCAGGCGTGCAGTGATGGCACAAAATCAACATTTCTATTTAGAATACGATTCACAAGAGAAACTCTATGTTTTGTCTATAAACGACAATGGCTCTAACAAGATTAGTATAAGTGATATATGCAAAGAGTGCAATGACCCAAAAGTCTTTTCTAAAGGCAAAAATGATGAAATCATCATACACGAACCTATAAAAATCAAATACAACAATAAGCACAAAAATATCTATATAAACGATGAGTTATCTTTTAAAAATTGTGTGTTTTGCAATGAAGTGCATTTTAAATACATAACATTTGCTCCGTTAGATTCTCTATCGCAAAATAAATGCAACGCGGAATCTAATAAAATTACACAAAATCCACAATCTTTGCGCATAGATTTTCAGCATTGCGTTTTTAAGGAGCGAGTGTATTTCACCAACTGCACATTTAATGCAAATGTGTTTTTTAACCACGCAGTTTTTTACAAATACGCGGACTTCCACGAAAGTATTTTTAATGGTATCGTATCGTTTTATAACGCTACTTTTAATTCCGCGCCAAATTTTTCTACTTGTGTGTTTAGCAAACTTCAAGGCACAGATTTTATCAATGCCAAAATAGATAAACTAAAATTTGCAACAATCAAAGACTTTATCAACGAATACGAAAATGACAAAACACATAAGGACGAAATAGCAAACACAACAGATTCTAAAGACAAAATCACAAAAAAGCACAAAATCCGCTATGCAAGCAATGCACGCGATTCATTTCGCACGATAAAAAATGTATTGATTGCAAATAATAACTTGCTAGACGCATCAAATTGGCATAAATTAGAACTCTATGCAAAAGAGCAAGAACTTAAACTGCAAAAACCCTGTTTGCTAACAAGTCCTAAAAAATGGTGTGATTTATGGCAACTCAAACTCTATCGCAAGACTTCAGAGCACCACACAGATTTGCTAAAGATTTGGCATACGCTTATGGTGCTAAATGGTGTGTTTGGACTACTTTTTGGGCTTATTTTGCTATTTGGTTATTGTCAAATTGATTTGCTTAAATGTGTAAATCGTTGCTTGCCTTGTGATTATGTATTTTGCAATGTGGGAAAGATTTGCATAAATACTTTGCTAGCGTTTATGTTTATTGTGCTGTTTTTTAGTGTGGTTAAGGGCAAAATCTCAAGGTTTATATTTATTGTGGTTGGTTACATAGCTTCGTTTATCATTCTTACTACAAATCCTAAGTATTTATTCCCCGCTGTAACGCTTTTTGACAAAAGTGCTAACCTTAGCCACGAAGCCACTATAAGTGCGATTTATACAGCACTATTTATTTTAATGATTTTTTCTTTGCAAAAAACCGCGCGCAAAAATTCCATAATCCCAAACTAAAAGGAGCAAAAAATGCGAAAAATGCAAAATCCAACAAGCAAAAAACCAACGCTAAAAAGAGCAATCCTAATATGTGGAATCTTAGCAAGTGTGCTAAGTGTGGGAATGGGTGCGATGAGTGATGATGAATGGGAAAGAGCTAGTTATAATTGCAACAAAGGTGATGAAAATGCGTGTCAAGCATTGATTGATAATGGTTTGCCAAGCGTGGAGCAATGCAATAAAGATGCTTGTATCCTTATAGGTGCAGTTTTTAGCGGAGAAGGGTATTATAGAGAGGCGATACCATATCTTGAAAAAGCCATCGCTTTCGGGGATAATAGAGGATATGGTATGTTGGGAGTTATTTACGAATCGCTACTAAATGATTATTTTAATGCAAAGAAATATTTTGAAATTTCGTGCAATAAAGTTAGCGATTTGCAAGCAGACTCTTGCTACAACTTAGGACTAATGTATAGCGATGGAAAAGGTGTGCGCCAAGACTACCACAAAGCACACGAGCTATGGAAAAAATCCTGTGATATGAAATTAGCTAATGCGTGCAATAATCTAGGTGTTCTCTATACCAATGGGCAAGGTGTGAAGCAAAATCTATCTATCGCTAAGCAATATTTTGGTAAGGCGTGTGATTTGGGCGACCAAATAGGCTGTGATAATTATAAAAAATACAACGAAGCAGGCGTGCAGTGATGGCAATAATCCATAAAAATATAATGAAATGGTGTATAGGCTAGTCGTAGTGTGTCGCAAAATCATCAAATAGCTTGTAGCTTTTTTGTTGCTAGCTTAAAAAAGGGGATTCGTGGCGTTATTTGTTTAGATTTTGCAAGCAAAATTTAAAACAAACTTTAAGGATTTTATTAGATTTTGCCTGCAAAATTTGCATTTTAAGAATCAAATTTACATATTATGTTTATAATGCAAACTTATCTTATTTCATAAGGAGTGCCAGATGAAAACGGCAAAAATGGTAAAAATCGTAATGGCAGGCGTTTTGTGCGTCTTTTTTGGACAGGGCTTGGCTATGGCAGCTGATTATAGCAAGAGTAGCGATGATGAGCTAATCAAGCAAAATAATGGCAAGCTAAAGCCAGTCGATGCGGCGGATTTGAAACTCGAAGTGATGAAGCGCGCAAACAAGCTAGAGGGCGAGGCAAAAAAGGCTTTTTTAGACAAAGTAAAAGCCGCTTATGACAAAGCGACTGAAAACCTCAAAGTCAAAGATTTTCGCGCTTATGAAGAAGCTGTGAAAAAAGAGTTTAAAGCAAAAATCGAAGCACTAAGCGAAGAAGCTAAGGCAGAATTTGGCTTCACAAGTGGTGGTTGCCCTCATCACGGCGGTGGCGAGCACGGTGAGCACAAGCACGATGACAAAGCGGGAGCGCACAAGCATTAGTTTTTTGCTAAACATTTTTTAATCGTGCAAGTTTTTATCGTGCAAGATTGTGGATTGTTGCGAAGTCGTGGCTTGTAGCTATGGCTTTGTGATAATCCACTACTTTTTAGCCTAATTTTAGATTCTATAAATACTTTTTAGATTTTTAGATATGTTTGATTCTGCGTAGTGCAAACATTTTAGTTATCCTCCATAGTATCCTACATAAGTATCTTTCCACACTCTCCCAAACAAGCCAAAATCTACTTTCCAAACAAAATTCATTCTATCTAGCGACCCAAACGAAAATCATTATATCTAACGACTTTTTTTGCAAATTTCACATTTTTTACAAATCCAAACTAAATCTTTCGTATGTTTTATGCTATCGCTTTTTGTTGTTTTTGTTGCTCTAATGATATTTTTCTTATTAGTAGGATTTTAGACAAACTTTGGTTTTTTTTGCGAAAACAAAGCCTTATAATAGGATAGATTCTGCGAGTTTTCGTGCGATTTTATGCAAAAGGCGCACGATTTAGCAAAAACTTGCGCCTAGATTTTGCGAATCCACCGCCAAAACCCTACTCTTTCGCACCCTTGCTTTTTAGGTATTGTTTTATTTCAACGGTTTCTGCTACATTTAAAGCAGTTTCGCCTCTATAATTTTTTATATTTACATCTGCACCATTTACGACTAAATATTGGACAATTTTTAAATGCCCACGGCTTGAAGCCCACGATAGCGCAGTGTGGTCACTTCTATCTTTTACATTTACATCTGCACCATTTTGCACTAAATATTGGACGATTTCTAAAAACCCCCAGAATGAAGCCGACATTAGCGGAGTTTTGTTTTCCTCATCTTTTGCATTTACATTTGCGCCATTTTGCACTAAAATTTTGACGACTTCAAAAAATCCTCTATATGAAGCCCACAATAGTGCAGTATCGCCGTATTCATCTGTCGCATTTACATCTGCACCTAGTTTTATTAGCAATTTGACTTTATTTACATTGCCTTTTTCAGCCGAATTTATCAATTCACTATCTATAATCGCAGACATCACGCAAATAGAAAATGCCCCAAGCACAAAAACCAAAAACAGATTTTTAAGCATTTTCATTTGTTTTGTCCTTTTTAGTTTTTTTGTTTGGATTCTACCGATTTAGCTGTTTCAAAAACCAAAACCTACCAAAATCTTGCGCCCAGATTTTGCGAATCCACCGCCAAATTTCACTCTTTCGCACCTTTGCTTTTTAAGTATTTTGCAACTTCTAAAAACTCATAAGCTAAAGCCCACGATAGCGCAGTGTTGCCGTTTTTATCTTTTGCGTTTATATCTGCACCTTTTTGCACCAAATATTTCACAACTTCTAAAAGACCAAGAACCGAAGCATCCATTAAAAGAGTGTGTCCACCATTATCTTTTGCATTTGCATCAATACCATTTGAGACTAAAAATTTGACGATTTCTAAATGTCCCATAGCCGAAGTCCCCATTAGCGCGTTGCTGCCGTCTTTATCTCTCACATTTACATCTGCACCATTTTGCACTAAATATTTGATAATTTCAAATTGCACCCCCCTTGCAGCCCACCTTAAAGCAGTGCAGTATTCATCGTCTTTTGCATTTATATCTACGCCATTTGAGACTAAAAAATTGACGATTTCTAAATGTCCAATAGCCGAAGCCCGCATTAACGCAGTTCTGCCTTCCTCATCTTTTGCATTTATGTCCGCACCATTTTGCACTAAAAATTTCACTATTTCAAAATGCCCACCGAGCGAAGCCCACATTAGCGCAGTTGTGCCGTATTCATCTTTCGCATTTGCATTAGCACCTTGTTTTATGAGCGATTTGACTTTATCTACATCGCCATTTTTTGCAGATTCTAGCAATTCACTATTTGTATCCGCATACACCGCGCAAACAGCCAACGCCCCAAGCACAAAAACTAAAAGCAGTTTTTTAAGCATTTTCATTTGTTTTGTCCTTTTTAGTTTTTTTGTTTAGATTTTTTTTTGGACACTATCGATTTAGCCGTTTTAAACCAAAATTTGCCAAAACCTGCCAAAATCTTGCGCCTAGATTTTTGCAAATCCACCGCCAAATTTCACTCTTTCGCGCCCTTGCTTTTTAGGTATTTTGCAACTTCTAAACGCTCATAAGATAAAGCCCACGATAGCGCAGTGTCGCCGTTTTTATCTTTTGCGTTTATATCCGCACCTTTTTGCACCAAATATTTCACCGCTTCTAAATGCCCAATAGCCGAAGCCTCCATTAAAAGAGTGTGTCCATCATTATCTTTTGCATTTGCATCAATACCATTTGAGACTAAAAATTTGACGATTTCTAAATGCCCCATAGTCGAAGCCCACATTAGCGCGTTGTTGCCGTCTTTATCTCTCACATTTACATCTGCACCATTTTGCACTAAATATTTGATAATTTCAAATTCCACCTCCCTTGCAGCCCACCTTAAAGCAGTGTAGCCTTCATTGTCCTTTGCATTTATATCTACGCCATTTTCTACTAAAATTTTGACGATTTCAAAATACCCATACATTGAAGCTCGCATTAACGCAGTTCTGCCATTATCATCTCTCGCATTTACATCTGTGCCATTTTCTACTAAAATTTTGACGATTTCAAAATGCCCATCAATCGAAGCCCACATTAGTGCAGTTGCGCCGTATTTATCTTTCGCATTTGCATTAGCACCTTGTTTTATGAGCGATTTGACTTTATCTACATCGCCATTTTTTGCAGATTCTAGCAATTCACTATTTGTATCCGCATACACCGCGCAAACAGCTAACGCCCCAAGCACAAAGGCAAAAAGCAGATTTTTAAGCATTTTCATTTGTCTATCCTTTTTTAGTTTTTTTGTTTAAATTCTACCGATTCAGCCGTTTCAAACCAAAATTTGCCAAAATTTACCAAAATCTTGCACCTAGATTTTTGCAAATCCACCGCCAAAAACCCTACTCTTTCGCGCCTTTGCTTTTTAGATATTTTGCAACTTTTAAATACCCTTTCTTTGAAGCCAACGATAGCACGGTGTTGCCGTTTTTCTCTTTTGCGTTTATATCCGCACCTTTTTGCACCAAATATTTCACTACTTCTAAATTTTCATCATGCAAAGCCCACATTAGCGCAGTTTCGTCTCTTTCGTTTTTTGCATTTATGTCCGCTCCATTTTCTACTAAACATTTGACGATATTTAAAAGTTTTTTGCGCGAAGACGAAAATAAAGCAGTGAAGCCGTTCTCATTTTTTGCATTTACATCGACACCATTTGAAACTAAAAATTTGACGATTTCAAAATATCCCGTAGTTGAAGCCCACGATAGCGCGGTGTCGCCATTTTTATTTTTTGCATTTATGTCCGCGCCATTTTGCACCAAAAATTGGACGATTTCTAAATACCCCCAGAATGAAGCCCACATTAGCGCAGTGAAGCCGTCTTCATCTTTTACATTTATATCTGCCCCCTGTTTTATGAGCGATTTGACTTTATCTACATCGCCTTTTCTTGCAGATTCTAGCAATTCACTATTTGTATCCGCATACACCGCGCAAACAGCCAACGCCCCAAGCACAAAGGCAAAAAGCAGATTTTTAAGCATTTTCATTTGTTTGTCCTTTTAAATTTTAAAAAGCAAAATCGTAGCCTTAGCCCAGCTTCTCTTTTAGTAGATCATTTACCCTCGCAGGATTTGCGCCTTTGGCGTTTTTCATCACTTGCCCTACAAAAAAGCCAAAAAGTTTATCTTTCCCACTTTTATACTCCGCGACTTTATCGGCATTTGCGCTTAGCACGGATTCAATCGCGCCCAAAATCGCGCCATCATCATTTACTTGCGCAAGTCCAAGTGATTGTATAAGACTATCTACTTCTAGCTTTTTGCCACTCTCATCTACGCCACGCTTCTCCACTAGCAAATCCAAAATCTGCTTGCCACTTTTGCCACTTATAGCATTTGATTCTACGCTTTTTACTAGATTTGCCAAAGTCGCGCTATCCACGCCACAAGTCTGCAGAGTATTCTCCCCCCTTAATCGCCCCAAAAGCTCATTGCCAAGCCATACAAACGCTCCCTTGCCACTTGCGCCATTTTCTACCATAGATTCAAAATACTGCGCAAGTTCTAGCTCATTTGTCAGCATTTGCGCATCTTTTGGCTTCAATCCAAAATCATTGATGTATCGCGCTCGCTTCTCATCGGGCATTTCAGCGATTTGCTGTCCTTCACGCATTAGATTTTCATCGATAAACACGGGGAGCAAGTCGGGGTCTGGGAAATAGCGATAATCTGCCGCTTCCTCCTTGCCCCGCATAGAGCGCGTCTGTCCCTTTTGCGTGTCAAAAAGGCGCGTTTCTTGCACCACTTCGGCTTCATACTTGCCATATTCCCACGCCTCTCTTTGCCTCTGCACCTCGTATTCAATCGCTTTTTGGATAAATCTAAAAGAGTTTAGATTCTTAATCTCCACGCGTGTATAGAGATTAGAATCTCCACGCGGACGGATTGAGACATTCGCATCACAGCGGAAACTCCCCTCCTGCATATTCGCATCGCTAATGCCTAAAAATCGCACTATTGAATGGAGTTTCTTTAAATACGCCACCGCTTCATCGCTACTGCGCATATCTGGCTCACTTACGATTTCTAGCAATGGCGTGCAGGCGCGGTTTAAATCGACTTTGGAGTATGTGCTTTCGTGGATATTTTTGCCCGCATCTTCTTCTAAATGTGCGCGAGTTACACCGATAATTTTACGCATTGCGCCATCAGATTCAGAATCTAGCTCAATCTCAATTTCTCCCCGTCCCACGATTGGAATCTCATATTGGCTGATTTGATACGCCTTTGGCAAATCGGGGTAAAAATAATTTTTTCGCGCAAAAATCGAGTTTTGGTTAATAACCGCATTTATCGCCGTGCCAAATTGTATCGCCTTTTTTACCGCCTCGCGGTTAAGCACGGGCAGTGCCCCGGGCAGTGCAAGGCAAGTGGGGCAGACATTTTTATTTGGCTCTTCCCCAAAACTTGTCGCACAACTACAAAAGATTTTGGTTTTGGTATTTAGCTGGACATGGACTTCTAGCCCGATAATCGTTTCAAAGTTGGTTTCAAATTCCATAGCGATTCCTCACATTAAAAAATGCGAAATTATAGCACAGATTTTACGCGTGAATATCGCCTTTTATGACACGAGCGATTCCATATCTTTGATGACGGATTTTTAGTTTGATTGCCTTAAAAGGCAAGATTAACAAATCGCCTTTTTTGCGTCTTTGCCACGATTTTTGGGCTAATGCGTAAAGCTCAAAAGCAAAATTATAATCACTAGGGGAAAAATCACTAAAATCTAATTTGGCAAAATCTAGCCCTTGTGATTCTAAAATCTTATGCAAATTTTTGTTAATATTTTTAGAATCTAGATTCTTAACATTGCTTGTTTTTGGGATTTCCTGCTTAAAATTGCCAAAGATTTTTGCCACGATAAATGGCAAAGTAAAAAAGCTCAAAAATCCCAAAAATCCCAAAAAGCCACTATTTTTGCGCGTGTGATTTAGCAAATAAATCGCGCTTTTGTCCTCGAAAATCTTTTGTAGATTTTGCTTTAATGCTTCAAAATCCTCTTGCAAAATCTCACAAAAATAAGGCGTTTTTAACGCAATATCCCACCATATATCGCTTAAAACTATCCCTTTCTCGTTTTTAATCCAAAAATTACTCCACGACTTATACCCGCCCGCAAAATGCAAAATCACGGGATTTTTTAGTGCTAGATTCATCTGCTTTCGCGCAAAATCAAACTTATAGCGCAATGCCTCGTCCCTGCAACTCGCAAAAACATACGAACACACTAGCAGATTAAAACCAAAAGGCAAATATAGCCTTTGACAATCCGTAATCGTGGCATTTAGCGCATCTTGATCGTGTGCGCTTAAATGAAAATTTGCCATAACTTCAAAGCATTTTTGCGTTATGTTTTGTCGCTCCCACGCATTTAGATTGATTAGCAAAAAGCCTGCGTTAAAATAAGATTTCGCAAAATAAATATCCTTTGCGTTTGCAGTCTTGGAGCGCAATTTTTTGGCATTATTTTTATTTAGTCTATCTTTTACTATGCCAACGCAAGATTCCCCCATATCAAGCGCAAAAAGCGCGCGCAAATCGCCCAAAACTAGCATATCAATATCCAAATACAAGCAAACTTCGCAATCCTTTGGCATAAAGCGCGGGATAAAAAATCGAAAATATGTCAAATAATTGCCATTTAGCGTGGGCAATCCTGCGAAAAGCTCATCATTGCAAATATGAATGCGAATCTCACAAGGATAGATTTTGCTTAAATCATTGGCTAGATTTTGCAGTTTGGTGAGAGAAGTTTGGCTAACAAAGTCGCTAAAAATGTGGAAAATGTAGCCTTCTTTTTTCTCACCCTCGCTTAAAAGCCTAAAATCTCGCTTAGGAAAAGAATCTAGCATTTTTCTCATTGCGAGCGGATTTTGTATAAAACCCGCGTGGCAATCTACAAAATTTTCCTTGACAGATTGAGATTTTGTAGAAATAGAAGCATCTTTTTTGTTGTCATATTGAGCAAAACGCGTAGCGTGAAGCGAAATATCTCTGTTTTTAGTGGATTTTTGAGATACTTCGCTATGCTTATTATGACAAGATACCCACCCCCTAGCCCCCTCCGCAAGGGAGGGGGACACTCTGTCATTGCGAGAATTTGCGCTAGCAAATTTGTGGCAATCTATATTGAGATACTTAGTTTGCTTTGCAACCTTAGTATGACAAGAGGATAGATTGCCACGCTCACTGCATTCGCTCGCAATGACGGAGGTAGAGTTATTGCTCACAACGACAGAAGCAAAATCATTGCTTGTAATGACATTAGAAAAACTTAGCGCGGAGTTACTCTCTCTCTCTCTCTCTCTCTCTCGTTTTTATCGCTCAAATTCTGCGCAAAATCCACACCAAAATAATCGCTAAAACGCCTTGAAGTATCCGTAGATTTTATGATACTAGCAATCAGCACGGCGGTGTATTTGATATATGCTTCATTGGCACAAAAGCAGATATGAAACATTTTGTTTTCCTTTGCTTTTTTTATTTAGTGCTATTTGTTTTAGATTCTTGCGTGATTATGCCAAAGGTTAGCTCGGCGATTTCGGGGTGGGATTTGATATAGTCATTTAGCGTTTTTAGCTCTAGGTTTTTGATTTTTTCTAGCTCTTGTTTATAAAATCCGATTTCAAGTCCCAAAAAATATTCATTAAAACTTCGGCTTAGTCGTTGTGAAAGCGTCTCATTGCCCAGTGGCTCGCTCCCTAGCAAAAATTGTTTTGCGCTATCTAGTTCCTTTTGTGTCGCGCCATTTTTGACAAAATCGCTGATGATTTCGCGCACGACTTTTATGGCTTCATCTTGGGATTCTAGCTTGGTTTGTAGCTGTCCTATGCCATAAGAGATAAGTGGGCTAGCACTATAGCGAAAATACGCCCCATAGGCTAGTCCGCGCTTTACGCGCACTTCCTCCATAAGCCTAGAGCCAAACCCACTAGCCCCCAAAATAAACCCCGCAACCCTAGCCAAATATCGTTCCTCTTGTAGATTTTGCATTTTGAGCGGTGAGCCAAAGTAGATATATGCCTGCTGTGTGGGTGCATTTTGGCTTACAAAGCTAGTCTTGGTGCTTATTTCAAAGTGTTTTTTGGTATAAGGCGTGCCCTGTGGCAAATCTTTTAAAACTACTTCTAGCATTTGCAATGTAGATTCTAGCTCTAAATCGCCTCCGATTATGATTATGGCGTTGCTAAGGTGTAGGCTAGATTCTAGGCTTTGTTGTATATCTTTTTTGCTTAGGGCTTTGACATCTTGTTGCGTGCCTAGACTTGGTTTTGCAAATGGTGTGCCTGCAAAAAGTTGCTTGTTTAGCAATTCTTGTGCTAGGTAGTCAAAATCGCTTTTGTTGCTTAGGATTCTCGCATTTAGCGCAGTTTTGGCTTTGTTGATTTCGTTTAGGTTAGGGTAGTGGATTAGCTCTCCTAGCAGTTCTATGGCGTCTTTTTCGTATTCTTTTAAGAAAGATAGATGAAAATTTAGCGTTTGAGTGCCGCTACTAGCAGATAGTGAGATAGCTTTTTCCTCAAGCGCGTTTGCAAAGCCTATATTGCCTTTTTTGCTTGTGCCTAGTGAGAGAATCTCATCTTTTAGCGCGGTTAGGGCGATTTTGTCGGTATTTATACTGCCTCCGCCTTGAAATACTAGCTGGATATTGCCCGCTGGGATAAGCGCAGAATACTCATAAATCACGGGGATTTTTACGCCATTTATTTGCGTGTGGGTTAGGGTGGCGGTGGATTTTGCGCTGTTTTTTGCTATTTTGGTGGATTTTGTTTCTTGCGTTGTGGGTGCATTTGCTTGCGTGCTTGCGCGTGTAGTTTGGCTTGCAGTTTTGCTTGTGTCTTGTTTTGCGTCTTGGTTTGTAGTTTGGTTTGCATAAGTTGTCATTGTGATAACTCCTGTTAGTAAGATTAGGATTTTTAGGGTTGATTTTGCTTGCTTTGTGATTGATTTCATTTTTAATACCTCTCTAATATTTGATACGCTGTGTTGCGCTTGGCGGGATTTTCGCCCACATCTCTTATGAGGGCTATCATTTCTTCTTGGTTCATAGAGTTTCTTGCTCCTGCGGCTGCGACTACATTTTCCTCCATCATTGTGCTTCCTAAGTCATTTGCCCCAAATAGCAATGCCAACTGCCCGATATGACTCCCCTGCGTAACCCAACTACTTTGGATATTTTTGATATTATCTAAGTAGAGGCGTGAGCACGCTAGCAAGCGCAAGTAGCGATTTGAGCTAGCTTTTTGCAAATGTGGAAATTCTTCTTGCAAAGGCGTATTATCAGGCTGGAAGCTCCACAAAATAAATGCGCGAAATCCTCCCGTCTCATCTTGCAAATCCCGCAATCTACGCCAATGCTCGATAATATCATCATCATTATCCACACTGCCAAACATCATAGTCGCGCTAGATTTTATATCTAGCTTGTGTGCCTGCCTATGCACTTCTATCCACTCGCTAGAATCCAGCTTGCGCGGTGCGATGATGTCGCGCACCCTATCACTTAGGATTTCAGCTCCAGCGCCCGGGATTGAGCTAAGTCCAGCTTTTTTTAGCCTCTCTAGCACTTGCGGGATAGTGAGATGAGAAACCTTAGCGATATAATTCACTTCAATCGCTGAAAATCCGTGAATGGTAATCGTGGGGAATTTTTGCGCGATATGCGCAACAAGATTTTCATAATAATCAATTTTTAGCTTTGGGTGCACGCCCCCTTGAAAGAGAATCTGCGTGCCACCTATGGCTAGTAGCTCTTCGATTTTTTTATCGATTTCCTCAAAGCTAAGGATATATTCGCCCTCTTGCCCTAGCTTTCTTTTAAACGCGCAAAATTTGCAATCAACCCAGCAAATATTGGTATAGTTGATATTTCTATCCACGATAAAAGTCGTTGTTTTTTCGGGGTGTAGCTTAGATTTGACTTTGCTAGCTTCTTGCCCTAGCTCGCGCAAGGTGGCGTTTTGGAGTAGGTCTTTGATTTCGGTATCGCTATATCGTTTCATTGGTTTCCTTTTTTTTTTTTTTTTTGGATTTTGAGTTTTTCCGTCATTGCGAGCGAGCGTGAGTGTGGCAATCTATTTTCTTGTCATTACGCGCGAATGCTAGTTAAGAGTGGCAATCCACAGAGTAATACAGAGGCAATAGATTGCCACGCTATGACGGAGTAAGTGGATTGCCACGCGTGGCGTAGCCACGCTCGCAATGACGGGTTTAATCCCCCCTCCCTTGCGGAGGGGGCTAGGGGGAGGGTATAAAACCGCAAAATCTGCTGAAAAAAACACCCACCCCCAAACCCCCTCCGCAAGGGAGGGGGCTTTAAGAAAAAGCAACTCCGCAAGGGAGTCGGCTTTAAGATTGCCACGCGTGGCGTAGCCACGCTCGCAATGACGGGATAAAATAGATTACTACACAATGACAAGGAAATAGATTGCCACGAATCTGCTGCGCAGATTCTCGCAATGACGGGAGAAACGCAACTAGACATTATCAAAACCTAGTTCCCATTGAAAATTCAAATTGCGAAGTGTAGTCCCCCTCTTTTTTGTTAAATAGCTTAAATGGGAAAATCAGCACAATGGGACCCATAGGGCTTATCCACTCGATAGCCGCTCCGATACTAGCCCGCCACTCCATACCATAGTTTCCAACGCCCGGGATTCCATACCCTGCAAAATCCGCTAAACCACCTCCCAAACTTTTAAAAGTCAAAAATCCATAATCCCCATAAAGAGCCACGCGCATCTTTGCTGCTTCTAGCAGTCCATAGCTTAGCTCCACAGAGTTTGTAAACATACCATCGCCACCTATCCAAGATAATGGCGTAGAGCCATTTGGCGCGACACCCACAGGCGAAACCGTGCCAGAGCGAAATCCACGAATAGTAGTAACCCCACCCATATAAAAGGTATTATTAAGTGGCAAAAAGTCATTTCTATCAAAGCGGAAAAGATAGCCGCCTTGTGCTTTGTAGCGGGCGATTAAGTCGATTTTTAGATGTTTTTTTAGATGATAGTAAAAGGCGGCTTTGCCATATAGTTTGATATTGCGCACATCGCCACCGATACCGTTAAACTGCGCGTAGGCTGAAGCGATGATACCATTTCTAGGGAAGTAGTAGTCATCGGTATTGTCAAAGCTGATACTTGGGCTAAGCGATGAAGTCATAGCCCACACTTTTGTGTAGTCTTTGCCCCCCCAATTATTATAAAACGCCTCATAATTTGCGCTTAGAAAATCAAAAGTATTTACCCAATTTATATCATAGCTAAGCGAGGTGCGAAGCGTGGGGGTAAGCATACGCCCTACGCTAAGACTTAGCCCAAAACTTTGCTCAATATAGACATAATTTACATAATAGTTTCCATACAAACTAGCTGAAGTAGAATACCTAGAATCAAAAATGCGTGGATTGCTTAGAGAGATATTGCCTGAAAACTGCCTCCCTGTAATCGTTCGTGGCGTGCCATAATAGCTGATATTATAAGGCGTGCCACCTGTGGCGATATTTGCATAAATGCTCCCTGTTTGCCCCGTGCCAAATAGATTTCGCTCGCTTATTGAGCCATTTATCATTAGCCCTCCGTAGCTTCCATATCCTAGCCCAAATTGTAGCTGCCCTGTGCGACCCTCTGTAACGGTGATAAGCAAATCCATAGAATCCGCACTTACCCTGCGCTCATCGATTTTGACATTTTCAAAAAATCCTAGTCTTTGGAGGGCGTTTTGGGATTCTGCGATTTTGGATAGGCTGTATTCATCGCCCGGGGCTAGCAAAATCTCACGGCGAATGATTCTGTCATTGGTGCGGTTATTGCCAGAGATAAGCACATCGCTGATATAGACTTTTTCCCCTGCTTCGATATGGTAAAGCACTTTTACCGTGCCTTTGCCTGCTAGCTTTTCTTGCTCTTTGCGGAGATTTTGGGCTTCTTTTTGCTCTATTTCATCTTCTTTATCTTTGTTGTCGGCTAGTTTATGGTGCTTTTTTGTGCCTTTTTTAGAAGTTTTTAAATCAGAGGCTTTCAAATCCTGCGCATTTTCGCCCTCTTCTTTGTCCAAATCAGGTCGCACCTGCGCAAACGCATAGCCTTTGTCCGCGATAAGTCGTTTTAGCGTCTGTGCATCGGAGCGCAAATCCTCGATATTAAACACTTGCCCTTTTTTGACTTGCACGGCTTTTTGTAGCTTTTCTTTGTCGATTATCCCCTCTTTGTCAATGTCTATGATAATGTCGCTTACGGAGTATTGCTTGCCCTCATCGACTTTGTAATGCAATTCTGCGGTAAGGTTGTTGAAATTGGCACTTAAAAATGGCGAAGAGACTTTGGCGTCTAAAAATCCGTTTCGCATATAGACATCTTGGATTCTCATCGAGTCGTATTCTAGCTCTTGGAGGTGGAGTTTGCCATCATTTAGCCCCCACATCCAGCCCATAAAATCGCGCTGTTTATTGGCACTTAGGGATTCGATTTTGCCTCTTTTTAGGCGTTGGCTACCTTCATAATGCGCTTTTTTGATTAGGATATTTTCCCCGCGATTTACATTAAATACGATATTATACGCGCCCTCATTTACTTTTGTGAGTTCTTCTTTGACTAGAGAGCCGTAGTAGCCTTGATATTCAAGGACGGTTTTTAAAATCGTCTTGGCGCGCTCGATTTTTTGTTCATCGAAAGTCTCGCCTTTTTTGATTCCCATTTGGGTTTGGAGGGTTTGTTTTTCGTTGTCGCTTCCATAGCCTTTGATTTCGATACCCGCTACGCGTGGCTTTTCGACAAAATAAAATGTCAAAACACCATTTTCAAACCCCGCCACAATGTCACTAAAATATCCTTGGTCATAAAAATCCGTAATCGCAGAATCGATTTTGTCCTCATCTAGCTCTTCGCCTACTTTTATGTCTGCGATTTCGCTCGCTAGGTGGGCTGATAGGGACTGCAAGCCCTCGTAATGAATGGAGGTGATTTTTTTGCTCTGTGAATCCGCATTTGCCAGCGAAAAAAACGCGCTAAAAAAAGTAAAAAATACGGCAAATAATGAGAATCTGGCAATGATTTTGATGAGATAAAAAACATTTGGCATATAAAATCCTAGCAACATAAGTCCTAACAAGCCCTAACAAACTATGTTAAGCAAAATAAAAGTCGCTATTATACACGGCTAAGGTATGATTTTAGATTATATTTATAAGATTTTGTTGATTTTTATTGCTGTGCTGTTTTTGGTGTTTTGTCATATTTGTTGTGGTTTTGCTGTTATGTTGTTTTGTCTTGCTTGGTTTTTTTTTTTTGTTTTGAGTTTTTGTGGCTTTTCGTAGTTTTTGGGTTTTTTTTGTGTTTTTTGGGTGTTTTGTGGTTGTTGTGTTTTTGTTTTTGGTTTTAGATTTTTTTTGGGGTTTGTGTTTTTTGTTTTTGCGTTTTTATCATACTGCTTGTTATGCAATTTGTTATATGGAGTTTTTCGCTTCGATTTTTTTGCTTAGTTTTTTCGCTTAGTTTTTCGCAAAAAAAATCGAAGTATTCCGTCATTAGTATCCCCGTCATTGAGAGAAAGTGTCCTGTCATTGCGAGCGGATTTTTCAAAATTCGCGTGGCAATCTATCGCTATAAAAAGCAAAAATACTCATTTGAGAAAAACTAATAAATAGATTGCCACGCTCACTTCGTTCGCTCGCAATGACGAATAAACGCCTTGAGATAATTCTGCTTTTTTAACGCCTTAGTATGACAGATTACTTTGTCATTGCGAGAATTTGCGACTTTGCCAAAAGTTGCAAATTCGTGGCAATCTATAACTAAAAAACCACAAAAGAGTATTATTTGGCAATTTGTGATTCTAGATTGCCACGCGTGGCGTAGCCACGCTCGCAATGACGGAAGTAGAATCCTTGTCTATAATGACGGTGGCGAAAACTAAAAAAACCCACCCCCTAGCCCCCTCCGCAAGGGAGGGGGGACAAAAAGAAAATTCTCACAATGACGATAAGAGTGTGGATTGCCACGAATTTGCTACGCAAATTCTCGCAATGACGGAATCAATAAGTGCGAATCGCCACACGCGGATTTTGATAAAACAGCTCGATTGATAAAATCCGCTCGCTTGATAAAAATAAACTCGCCTAATAAAAACAGCTCGCCTGATAAAATCCGCTTGTTAAAAAAACCGCTTGCAATGACAAAATGCAATGACGAAAATTAGCCTTTATCGACAAAAATAGATTTTATCGCTTGGGTGATTGCTTGCGGGTAGAGGGTGTATTCTAGGGCGTGGATTCTAGCTTCAAAGGATTCTAGGCTCTCCCCCTTTATTTTGGGGAGTTTTTGCTGCATAATGATTTGCCCAGAATCTAGCTTCTCATTTACCCAATGCACGCTAACCCCGCCAAAATTCTCATTTGCATAGTAGCTATCTTTGATAGCATTTGCGCCTTTGTGGAGAGGCAAAAATGAAGGGTGGATATTTATAGCGCGAAATTCACGCACAAAATCCTCCCCCAAAATCCGCATAAACCCAGCCAAAACCACCAAATCGATTTTTTCTTGTCGCAAAAGATTTGCCAACGCCTTGTCAAAATCCGCTCTTTTTTCAAAATCTTTGTGGGGCAAAATCTCACATTTTAGCCCTAGATGTTCACAGCGCGTGATTCCATACGCGCTATCTTTGTTGCAAATAGCTATGGCAAAATCAATCTTTAAATCCAAATCATCAAAATCATTAGCGCGAAAATGCGTAACGATATTTTCTAAATTGCTACCATTTCCGCTAAATAAAATCGCTACGCGGATTTTGCCTTCGCTGTGTTTGGTTTTGTTTATTTTGTTTGTGTTATTTATTTGTCGCATTTTTTGACTTTGCTTAAAAATTTAGCCCAAAATCAATATGGATTTTGTGGCAATTTTTGTGCGATTAGCTCTAGGGGGTGGGCAAAGCGGGCTTTGACATTATTTTGCGACATTGCATTTGTGATTTGCATTCTGCACGCGGAGCATTCCGCGCTAATGATTTGTGCGCCACTTTTTTCTATCATATCTGCTTTTGGTTTGCCTGCTTCTAAGGTCAGCGCGTATCTATCTAGCTGCATACTCACCCCGCCAAATCCACAGCATCTATCAGGCTCGCTCATTTCTTTTATCTCATAGTTTGGGCTTAAAAGTGCGCGGGGTTCTTTATGGACTTTTAGGACTTTTTTTGCGTGGCAGGGGTCGTGATAAGTCAGCGTTTGTGGCGCAAAATCTTTGTTGCTAGCGATATTTTTTGCGCTAGATTTTAAAATAGATTCTAATTTGGTGTGATTTTGTAGCCATTTGCTTGCCATTGCCATTTTGGGCGTGAGTTTGGCTAGTCTTTTTTGCCATTTTGCTCGCTCATTTTCGTCTTTTTGGGCATTTAGCGCGTGCGACCAATCCACCATAAGCATAGCCGCACAAGTAGCCTCTGGGATAAGAATCGCATCTACTTCATCGATAAACCCCTCAAAAAGCTCGATATTGCGCTTGATAAGAAAAAGCACCGTGTCAATATCACCTGTGAAATACGCAGGCGCACCGCAACATTCCTGCTTAGGCACAAGGACTTTGATATGAAGAGAATCTAGGATTTTTAGTAGGCTTTCACCTACTTCTATGTAGTTGTAGTTTGCAAGGCAACCGATAAAAATGGCGACTTTGTTGTGGGGCAAAGATGGATTTTGGGCAAAATTTTGTGGCGGATTTTGGGCTAGATTTTGCGTTTGTTGTGGGTTTTGCACAAAATCTTGTTTTGCAAAATCTTGTTTTAAATATTGATTTGGATTTTGGGCAAGATTTTGGTGTAGATTTTGGCAATTTGGATTTTGCGAAGTTTTTTGTGAATTTTGATGATTACTTGCGGGATTATGCGTAGGCAAAATCTCTCCACGATATTTTTGCAAAAAGCTTTTTTTGACAAATGGAAACACCACGCGCTTGCTAAAAAAGATTTTATTCCCTCCATCTACTTTCTTAAACGCGCAAGGTGCGACAAAATACGCAAAACTAAACACAAAATCCATAAGTTTTCTATGCCGAAGCAAGAAAAAATATAGCCTTTTATACCACGCGATTCCGTATTTTTGGGCGATGTCGATGCGGATTTTTTCGATAGCAGAGTCGATAGGCAAATGCGATGGGCACAAATCCACGCAAGTCGTGCATAAAAAGCAGGATTCTACAAGGTTTTTTAAATCTTTTTGCAATGGCAGTTCGCCTCTTTTATACGCACCGATTAAGTCCAAATATCCGCGTGGAGAAGTCGTCTCATCGCGCTTTAGCCGATAAATCGTGCAGTAGGGGATACATTTGCCACATTTTACGCAGGCATTTGAAGTTTGGCTAAAATCTATCATATCGTCTTGCTAAACACTCTCTTTTCTTGGGGTAGGGCGTGTAGATATGTATCAAACACCATTGCGATATTGCGGATAAGTAGCCCCCCTGTGGGCGTGGTATAAAGCCCTTTGTCGCTTATGTCTAGCACGCCTATTTTTTCGTATTCTTTTAGCTTTTCTAGCTCGCTTGCAAAATGCGCTCTAAAATCAATTTTATGCGCTTTTTGGATACTAGCAAAATCTAGTTTTAGGTTGTTCATAAGCCCCATAATGACATCTTTTCGCAATATATCTTCTTTGCTTAGTTTTATGCCCCGCTCGATAGGGATTTTGCCAGAATCTAGCGCGGCTTCATAGCTTGATAAATCTTTGACATTTTGGGCGTAGTAGTCTTTGCCCTCGCCTATGGAGGTAAGCCCTATGCCGATAGTTTGGGAAAATCCACGCGTAGTGTAGCCCTGAAAATTGCGCCGTAATTCGCCTTTTTGCTTGGCGATGTATAGCTCATCGCTTTTTTTGGCAAAATGGTCCATTCCTATCATTTCATAGCCATTGTTGCCCAAAAAATCAATGGTGTTTTTTAAAATCTCTAGCTTTTCTTGCGGGCTTGGCAAGTCGTTTTCATCGATTTTGCGCATCGTTTTTTTTAGCCACGGGATATGTGCGTAGTTAAAAATCGCTAATCTATCGGGGCTAAGGGATATGACTTTTTTTAGCGTGGATAAAAAGCTAGCTAGATTTTGCTTTGGCAAGCCATAGATTAAATCAAAATTTATCGATTCTATCCCGCTTTTTCTAGCGATATTTACGGCATTTGCGACTAGCTCTATGCTTTGAAATCTATGCACGGCTTTTTGGACATTTTCATCAAAATCTTGCACGCCAAAACTAAGGCGATTAAACCCGCCATTTTTTAGCGTATCCATTTGGGAGGGTTCAAAATGTCTAGGGTCGATTTCACAGCTCACTTCAGCATTTTTAGCGAAGTTTGGGAAAGTAGATTTTACTAGGTTGATGATTTTTTGTAATTGCGCAGAATCAAAAAAAGTAGGCGTCCCACCACCGAAGTGAAACTGCACCACTTCGCGCGAAGTATCCATAAGGGTAGATAAAATCGCTAGCTCTTTTTGGAGGTAGGAAATGTAGCGGTCTTTTTTGTCCTGCTTGCTTGTGTAGATGACATTGCACCCGCAAAAATAACACGCACTTTGACAAAAAGGCAAATGCACATAAAGCGACAAAGGTAGCCTAAAATCTTTCGTATCAAAGCTATCGTTGCGTTTTAGGGATTTTTTTAGCTCTTCATAGTCAAAATCCGTGCGAAACTCCACAGCCGTAGGATAGCTCGTATAGCGCGGGGCGGATTTGGAGTATTTGGCAAATTTGGCAAAATCTATTTGGCTAGATTGTGGATTTTGTGTGGTTTTCATTTTTTAGATTCCAAGTTGTTGTGTTTTGGTTTTTTGATTTTATTTTTTGCGTAGTTTTAGGGCTTTATGGGGCTTTTTATCTTAGTGATTTGTAGCGATTTGCAACGGATTTGTGCCTAAAAATGCTTGCGCAAAAAATTTGCATCAAAGTTAAAAAACAAATTTGGGTGGGATTTTTTGATTTCGCTAATGATAGATTTTGTGTTGATATGCGGTGGCAAAGAGCCGTCATTTCGCCGTTTGGATTCGATTCTATCGATAGCTACTGCCATCACATCATCAAAATCAATCGGCGCGCTTTGTATCACATCTCGCCCTAGCTCTAAAAGTAGCTTTTCTTCGTTGATTCCCTCTAAGGCGGATAGGACTTTTTTTAGCACGGAGTGGGGTAGCAAGAGGTATTGCTCGCCTTCCTCATCTTGTATCCACCACGGTTCTTTATTGTTAAATACAGCCTTTTGCTCATCTTCTGGCTCGCTAGGATTTGTAGATTTTGCCTGCGTGGATTTTGCGCTTGTTTGCGCGCTTTTTTGGATATTTAGCAAAATCTGCGTGTTGGATATTTTTGACGCTTTGATAAAATTTTCGCTATCAAAAAAATCTGCTAATGTGATTTTGTTGCTAGTAGCCATAGCATTATTCCTTTTTGAATGTGTAGGCGATTGTTTGCTTCTTGCCATACGCGTGATTGCGCGCCTTCGATGACTTCTTCGCTCACTTCATAGCCTCGATATGCAGGCAGGCAGTGCAAAAAGATTGCATTACTATGTGCTTTTTGCATTAACGCTTGGTTAATGCAAAATCCCTCAAAAGCGCGGATTCTATCTTGCTTTTCTTCTTCTTGCCCCATAGAAATCCAAGTATCAGTCGTAAGCACATTTGCGCTAGTGGCTAGATTTGCTAGCGTGTCTTGGACTTCTTTTTGGCTCACACTTTGTGGCAAAATCTCTATGTGGATTTTGGCATTTGAAGTGTTTGCTAGATTTTGGGCTAGGGCTATGATTTTTTTATCTGGGGCGTATTTTTGCGGACATAGCACGCGCAACTCAAATCCCAAAATCCCCGCTAGCTTTAGCCACGAATGCGCCATATTATTGCCATCGCCTATGTAGGTTACGATTGGATTTTTTGTATCGCAAATGCGTCTTGGCAGTGGATTTTGGGTGCTTATCAAATCTAGGGCATTTTGTTGCAAATATTTTTTTGCAAACAAATCAAAATGTAAGGCAAAATCCTCCGCATAGATTCCGCATTCTATCATCGTAAGCATATCTGCCATCACTTGCAGGGGGTGGGATAAATCTGTGAGGGCGTTTATCACAGGTGCTATTGAATAGCGGGCAAACTCCTCTAAGCCATCGTGTGAAAAAGTTCGTATAGCGATAATATCCACCATCGAGCTAATCACTCTTGCGCTATCTTTTATGGGTTCTCCTCTGCTTATTTGCGTGTCTTTGCCCATAAGGATTATCGCTTTGCCACCTAGCTCATACGCCCCCGCTTCAAAGCTAACGCGTGTGCGAGTGGAGGGCTTCTCTAAAATCAACGCTAGTGTAGGGGAGGGCAAAAAATCTATATTTTTAAATCCTAGATTTTGTGGGGTAGGGGATTTGCCTAGATTTTTGGCATTTTGAGAGAGGGATTTTAGCGTTAGGCTAAGGCATAGCATATCATAAAGTTCAGCTTTGCTAAAATCTTTTAAGCTAAGAAAATGTCGCATTTTATGCCTTTTATCAAAAAATTTGCAAAATATGGGCAAAAATAAAAAGCGTAAATATACTTGAATCTGCCTAAAAATATTCTAAAATCTAGCAAATTTTTGCGTGATTTTTGGATTTTGCTAGATTTTGGATTTTTGTGATTTTGGAATTGAGAATTTTGGAATAATTTTGGAAGTGGGATTTGAAAATCAAATAGATAGCAAGCAATACGCCAAAAACATAAAATAATATAGCAAAAATGCGATATACCAAAATCTAAAACCACAACCCCCAAAATCTTAACGCAAAAAAGGAACAAAATGCAAAAAGATTCTGCACCACGCAACAATATATTTTCACATTGCATAAGCGCGTTTTTCACGCTTGTTGGCAAAGGATTGCTAGCGTTAGCACCTATCATTATTTTGCTTTGGCTACTAAAATTTGCCTATGATTTTATAGCCCATATCATCGGTGCGATATTTGATACTACCGAGCATAATATGTTTGCTACGATTATGATTTTGGCGATTTTGCTAGGGGTTTTGCTTTATAGCGGGCATTTGCTAGAAAAGAAAAAAGATTTTATTTTGCTAAAAATTTCAGAGTTTTTCATCGGCAAAATCCCCTTTATCGCTTCTATCTACAATGTCATCAAAGATATGGTAAAAATGTTTTCTGGTGGCAATGATAAACAATATTTGGGCGTGGGCTACATAAGGCTAGGGGACCAAGAAGTAGTGGGATTTATCACAAAAGAGGAGCAAAATGATGAGGGCGAATTTTTGTGGGTATTTGTCCCTACCACGCCAAATCCCACTTCAGGCTTTCTTTTTCGCGTGCCTAAAGACAAAGTAAAAAGAAGTGATTTATCCGTAGCGGAGGGCTTCAAAAAAGTCGTTTCATTAGGCATAAAATAATACAATTTTTGTTTTTTAAATAATCACAAGCTATTATGCTGTGCAAAAAAGCGCAAAAATACAAAATCTAAATGCAACAATCCAATGCAACATAAGGCAAGATAATGAATACAAACACCACAGAATCTACAAAATCTATGGAATCCACAAAATCTAACATAGATTCCACTACCAAATCAAAAACCACAAAACCCCCCCCCGCAAAACTATCTTTTTTCCAAAATCTTATCGCTCAAATATCGAATTTTAGCGAGCTAGTAGCCTTTAAACATACGATTTTTAGCGCGTCTTTTATATTGATTGCGATGTGTGTGGCTAGCGTGCAGCGCAATTCTAGCATTTGGGTAGGGTGGGGGACATTTTTTTTATGCGCTCTAGCCCTTATCACAGCGCGAAACTTCGCAATGGCGTTTAATCGCTTTTGCGATAGGCATATCGATGCGCGAAATCCGCGCACCACTTCTCGCCCAAGCGTAGATGGCAGAATCTCTAGCGTGTATGTGGCGATTTTTTGTGCGATAAATGCGCTCGGTTTTATAGCCACAAGCTATTTTATCAATGACTTAGCATTAGCGTTAAGCGTGCCATTTTTGGTGGTTTTGGGTGGATATAGCTTGATGAAACGATTTAGCTCTTTAGCGCATTTGGTGCTTGGCATCTCGCTAGGACTAGCCCCCATAGCAGGCGTAATCGCCGTATCTGGGCAAATCACTGCGTGGAGTGTGGTTTTGGCGTGCGGAGTGGCGTTTTGGGTGGCTGGATTTGATATTTTGTATTCTTTGCAAGATATTGAGATGGATAAAAAAGAGGGGCTTTTTTCCGTGCCTTCGCGCTTTGGGGTAAAAGGCGCGCTTATGTTTTCAAGGGGTTTTCATCTGCTTGCCGTTATGCTTTGGGTGTGGTTTGGCGTGCTAGCAGGGCTTGGCGTGCTAGGCTTTGTGGGGATTGCCATAAGCGCACTTATGCTGTGCTATGAGCAGTATTTGGTAGGCAAAGATTTTGCAAATATCCCAAAAGCATTTTTTGTAACAAATGGTTATTTGGGATTTATTTTGCTAGCTTTTGTGGTGGTGGATTCTCTTATTAACGCCAATGCATTATAAAAAAATGTGGCAAAACAAGCTGTGCGTGGTAAGATTTTGCATTCCACATTTTACTATATTCGCTACAATGGCATTTTAAATTTTAAACATTAAGGATAACGCAAATGAAAGGCACATTATCAAGGATTGTAGTTTTTATGGCGGTGGGATTTTGCGGGGGTGGCGTGTTTTTTAGCGGTTGCGCGAAAGATAGCGAGGCTACGCAAAATATCATAGCACAGATACAAGCACAAGAAGCACAGGCAGAATCTATCCCAAATGATGAACGACCGATTTTTGTGGATTCTAAGGGCAGGGAAGATTGCAAACTCGCACTTATATTTGAGTTAGATTGGGGGAGAGATGAGGAGGGGTTTTCGCAGCGAGTGGAAAAACCGCTAAAAGAAAAGCTAAAAATCGCCAAAAATAAATCAAAAACTTACTGGGACGGAGAATGCAAAAATGGCTATGCAGATGGCATAGGCGCGGAAATCTCTCCAAATGGCGAAGTGCTAATCGCTGAGTATAAAGACAAAATCCCGCTCTATGTCTATGCCTATATGCCAAAGGGTGTATTTAAGCACGACTATGAAGTCTTTATCGCGCAGTATGAGGAGAAATATAAGGACATATATGATGACCATAGATATGGTTTGCGCTCCAAAAATAAGGGGCAACACATTAGCATAAAAAACAAATGGATAGAATTTACCATAGAGGATAACAAAGATAACAAAGCAAAGGATAAAAAAGATAACTGCGAAAGCCAAACTTGCGACCCAGCCAAAGAATGTGAGCGCGAGAATCACAAGGCGCAAGATGATGAATGCGGTTGGCTTTGCGATGAGGATAGCTTAAAGCAACTAAGTAAGTATAAAATCGATTTAGAGGATACTTTTCATAGGCTTAAGCAATCCATTTCTATCATAGAGCATTATAAACAAAAAACCTGTGAGAATCCTAATGCGACAAACGCCACAAAGCGCAATAGCCATTATGAAATATGCAATATTGTGATAAATTACGAAGACGGAATGAAGTCTTTAGAAAACATACTTGCTAAAATTCCAAACGAAGTCCAAAAATAGCGGGGGTTTAAGGCATTAAAGCAAGAAAGGGGACAAAAATGAAAAATGTAGGCAAAATCTTTGCGCTAATCGCGCTTTTGGCGTTTGGGAATCTCATCTCACTCAATGCTTTTCCTAGCGAAATGGCGACTAGCGGGTGCTTTATGACTGACACACCGCTTAAGGAATTTTATGAAAATGGGCTTACTCCACAGCTCGCATCGCAAAAAATGTGCGTTGATAGGGAGTTTCGCAAAAAGGTGGGTAGAAAATACGCGCTTATTTTAATGCAATCCCTTGATACAATCCTCGCTGATAAATCGCGTATATTGCGCACAGAATGGGATAATGGAAGCAAAATCATCTCTTATGCTACAAGCGAGATTTTCCCCAAAGAAGTGGTGCTTTTGAGTGAATACTATAAAAAATACGGATATATAGACGCCATTGTATCAGCGACAATATATCCGCGCACTACCATTGACAAAGTGTATGCAAAGTTGCGTAAAGAGATTATACATTATGTGGATTTTCCTGGTTTTTTAGTGCATTATCATTTTGTCCCTTTAGATGCTGCAAACAAAATATTCCCCCCTATAATGCCTCGCAAGGATTATTCCGCGTTTATCGACTATGATGATGGGGCAAAAATAACATTTGCAATAAGCAAAAGTGAGCGAGAAAAACTAAAAAAAGAAGCTGGCGATGACTATGATAAAGTGATAAAGTCATTTAGCACATTTGAGATGGGAGAATCAAATGGCGGAGGTGGAAAGATATATGTGTGGAATTATGGGCGTATCACTTGGGCAGATTCTAGCCGAATGCTTTTTGAATATGATGAATGCTATGGCTATTATTTCAAGCAAGTAGGCAATGATGTGTGGCTTATCAAGCTACACTATCAATGCGTCTAGGGGTTGTGTGAAAGTTTTTTTGTAAGCGCGAGAATCTAAATGCTAGATTTCGCTACAATATCGCTTTTAAAATTATAAAATCAAATCTGCTACAATAGCAAATCTTTAAAATTTAAAAGGGGTAACAAATGAAAAATGTAGGTAAATTTTTTGCGCTAATCGCGCTTTTGGCGTTTGGGGCGGTAAATGCAAAGGCAGATTCAAAGGCAGTTTGCAATGAGGTTTGCGCTATGGATAAAGTCATAGAATATCTAAGAAATCAAACCATAGAATTGGTAGATTATGAGGTGGATTATCAAACGCTCACACTCGTTGCTGAAGACAAAAAATTCTCAGGCAAAAAATATGGCTTTGCCCTTGTAGAAGCGTATGAGATGAATTATGGCAAGGAATATAGGGCGAAAGACAAGGCCCATTGTGCCGCTATATTTGAATACTTGCCAAACAGAGCCGATACAAATGTGATTTGTAGCAAAGGCATCAACGAGGAAGCGCGTATAGACTTTAAGGGCGCGTATTTTACCATAGTCTTTGACCATTTTAGGGATAGAAATGTGAATAAAACCTACACCACCTATAAATTCATCGATGATGATTTTTATCTCTATCAGTATAGCAGGGAGTATTTTAAGGAGGGTGATGGAGCAGGGCAGTTTGTGCTTGATAAAACGGATATTTTTTATCGCCAACCACGCGATGACAAAAACAAATCCGTGCTTATCCCTATAAGTGCGGTAAATCAGTCCTTTAGAGAAAATCTTGAAAAGCAATGCTATAAAAATGGCAAGTGCAAGGAATAAACGCTAAATTTTAAGCGATTTTGGGCTACAATATCGCTTTTAAAATTTAAAAAACGCAAAGGAACAAAACAATGGGATTTAGCACAAAATGCGAAGCGTGCGGAGAGAATCTAAACAAATTTGAGACACTCTCTGTGTATCAAAGTGTGATTAATGGCGGGATTATCGAGTGTAAAAAATGCAAAACACGATATAAATCCAAATTTAAAACGGCGTGGTGCAATGGGGTAGTGGGGTTAGAGAGCATTGTATTTTTATGTGCTGTGGTGGTGGCAATCGCTATTGAGCCAATATGGCGGTGGATTTCTAAGCTCACTGCAAAAGAACCAAACTTCGCAGAAAAAATGTATATGCAATACAAAGCGCAATCTCGTTCTTTTGGAGACACAGTAGAGCAGATAAACTCGCAACTTTTGCAAACAATCAATGCAATAGATAGTAGAGAAAACTTTTTTTGGTATTGTCTTTTTGGCGTGTTTATTTTTATAATACTTTTTCGCGTTGCGATGACTTATTATATCCCGCTACGCAAGATTGAGAGCAAAGATGAGGACTTTTTTGACATTCGGCAAAAAGATTGATTTTTAAATTTTAAAGGATAAAGCAAATGAAATTTTTACTCATCATTTTAGCAACATTAGCGTGCGTATCGCTTAGTGCCGAGCAGTTAGATTCAATGCAAGAATACATTATGACAAAAAATTGCCGAAATCACGATAAAGATTCTTGTCAAAAGCTCATTGACAACGGCTTGCCAAGCGTGGCGGAATGTGGCAAAGACGAAAGTTGCTCGTGGATAGGGGCTATATATCACCTTGCAGGGCATAGCGACAAAGCGGCGCAGTATTGGGCTAAATCGTGTGATTCACAATCACCAAATATAAAAGAAGTGGCTAGAGGCTGTTATAATTTAGGGGCATATTATGCGCAAAATAAGCAGTTTGACAAGTCATTTGCGCTTCATCAAAAAGTCTGCGATAATTTTGAAGATTCCCCAAGTAGTATTTCAGCTTGCAATAGTGTTGCAAGTTTTTATAAGCGTGGCGATGGCACAAAACAGGATTTTGCATTAGCGGTGAAATATTATCAAAAAGCGATTGATTTAAGCGAAGATTTTGAATTAGACGACCCTAGACCATTTTATAATCTAGCCGAGCTACAAGAAAGCGGTAAAGGCACACCAAAAAACCTCACACAAGCAAAGGAAAATTATAAAAGAGTCTGCAAGCCTTATAGAAATTTTAAGGATAGTTGTCAAAAATATGAATCACTTCAAAAGCAATCAAAGTAAGCTGTTTCACAGGCGCGAATGCAACATAAAAGGCAATAAATGAAAATCAAATTTTGTGGGTTGTTTATTTTTTCTGAAAAAATTTTTGGCTATAATTTTTGATTAAAATTTATCACACAAAAGGCACAAAATGAGCGCAACTGCGACTAGCCAGACTAACATAAATACTACAAATCCTACAAACCCTCCAACGCCTGCGATGAGTGCCACAAGCGTGTATAACGAACTTCGCTCATCACATTCGCTAAAATCTATCGCTGATAAATTATACTTGCACACAGGCACTCTCAAACGCTGGGAGGCAACACAAAAAATCCCAAATGAATATCTCTATGATTTAAACTTTTTGCTTGGCAACAAATACAACTTGCAAAAGGTGGATTTTCGCTCACACAATGAATTTTTTACCAAAAAAGAAGTGGCAAAATATTGCTTTGAATCATTTTTGAAATTCTTAAATTTTCACAAATTAAATTCTAGCAAATACACATTTATAGAGCCTAGCTGTGGGGATTTGAGCTTTTTTAATCTAATGCCAAAAGATAGGCGAATCGGCATTGATTTGGAGGACAAAAAAGAGTATGAAAACAAAGGCATTTTGTGTGAGAATTTTTTAGGATTTACCCCAAAAGATTCACGCCAAAAATATATCGTGCTTGGCAATCCACCTTTTGGACTGCGTGGGAATCTCGCACTAAGATTTATCAATCACGCAGGGGATTTTGGGGATTATAAGGATTTGCAAAATGGTGCGGATTTTGTGGCGTTTATACTGCCTCCGCTTTTTGATAGCGATGGCAAGGGAAGCCCAAAAAAGCGCGTGAAAAACTATGAGCTAGTCCATAGCGAAAAACTCCCGCTAAATAGCTTTGTGTATCCAAACGGCAAGGAAGTCGAAGTGGCGACACTTTTTCAAATTTGGGCGCATAAAAAATTGCTTGACAATAAAACGCTAAATATACAATCTAACGCGCATAAAACCTGCAAAGACTTTATCAAAATCTACTCACTAAGCGATGGCGGGAGTAGCTCTAGCACACGCAACAAGGCAATGCTGTATAAATGCGATTTGTATTTGCCTAGCACTTGCTTTCACTCTGCTGGCAAACCACAGATGAAAATCTACTATGACTTTGAATCGCTCCCACATAGGCGCGGTTATGGCATTGTGATTTTGCGTGAAAATCCACAAGATAGGGCGCGTGTAAAATCCGCACTAGAATCAATCGATTGGGTGCAAACTAGCTTTTTAGGGACAAATTCTAGCCTAAATTTGCGCACTTCGCTTATCGAAAAGGCGTTGATTGAAAAGGGATTTTATGATAAGGGCTTAATGTAATGGATATTTTAGAGATTGCAAATGCCGTATTTAGCGAGATTGAGCGCGAAGTAAATGCGACTTCAAAATGGAAAAGCACGAGCAAATACGCACGGATTCGCCACTTGCAAATCGATAAGCGCGGGAGTTTTGGCGAAAGGCTTTTGCGCGATATTTTTAGCAAAGAGCGCAATATTTCACTTGCCTATCAAGACGGCGACCAAGGCGATTGGGATATAAAAATCAACGATATTCGCGTGGAAGTAAAAACTTCAAGCCTTGATGTGAATGATAAATTTCAAAACGAACATATCAAAAACACGCCAAATTGCGATTTTATCTGCTTTATCGGTGTTGCACCTGATAATCTTTATATGCGGTTAGAAAAAATTAGCGAGATTGATTTTAGCAAGTTGCACAATCGCGGGGAGCGTGGCACAGGCGCGGGATATAAATGGGATTTTAAAAAAGAGCAAATGATAGAGGTAAAAACCCGCGAGGAAGTTGTCGCACTATTTTATGCCAAAATGGGACTTGATAAAAAGAGCATTAAGAAAAGTTTGAAGTCAAAGCAATGATTCAAGGCAATAAATGAAAATCAAATTTTGCGGGTTGTTTAGGGAGTGTGATATTGAGTTTGCAAACGCGCTAATGCCCGATTTTGTGGGCTTTGTGTTTGCGAGGCAATCCAAGCGATTTGTGGATTTTGCTTTGGCAGGGGAGCTAAAAGCGCGACTAAATTCGCAAATCAAAGCGGTGGGAGTGTTTGTAGATAGCCCTGTGGAGCGCGTTTGCGAAGCGGTGCAAAGTAAAATCATCGACATAGTGCAACTTCACGGCAATGAAAATAACGCCTATATTAGCGCATTGCGCGAATCGTTGCAAAAAGATTGTGGCACAATCACGCCCATTATCAAAGCTATCAAAATGCGCGACTTGCATTCGTTAAATTTGGCGTTAAAATCAAGCGCGGATTTTATCCTACTAGATAGCGCAAAGGCGGGTAGTGGAGTGGCGTTTGAGTGGGAGATTTTGGAGGGGAAATTGCACGATTCGCGCAATTTGCAAGGCGCGAAATCAAACAATACAGATTCGCGCGATTTGGATTTGCAGGATTCGCAGGGTTTGGATTCGCGGGATTTGCGTGATTTTACGCATAATTTTGCTTCGCGCTTTTTTCTCGCGGGTGGGATAAACGCGGACAATCTGCCCCGCGCAATGTCGCTCAATCCTTATGCGATTGACATTTCAAGCGGGATTGAAAGCGAAGGCAAAAAAAATTTTAAAAAAATGCAGCAAATCATCAAAACCCTCCGCGCTAGTGGCGAATCTAAATAAGATTCATAGTGGATTCATAGCGGATTTATAGCGACAAAGCGCGGATTTTATTTGGCGTGATTTTGGATTCTCCATAGATTACGATTCGCATAAATCCATTAAATTTTCGCTACAATCGCGTTTTTAAATTTACAAAACAAAGGAAGTCCTTATGAATCTTATCCCAAATCTTAAAATCCTAAAAATCGAAATTTGCGTTAGTTTGGCGTGTTTTATTGCATTTGTAATTTTGCGTTCAATAAATGGCTTCCCTATTCCATTATACGACAATGCGGTAATATTAGCTGTTTTTAGAATTATACAGCTAATATGTGCGCTAGTTATTTTGATTGTGCCATTTCATATCATTTTTGCATTGCATAAAATCTCGCAAAGCACCACGCTATTTAAGCGATATATATTGCTTTTTGTGATGAGTGTCGTATATAGCATAGGTAGTTTTGTTATAATTCCGTTTTCGATACTAGTAGTATTTATACTACCTATCGGGCTTGTGATGTCGCTTGCAGGATTTATCGGGTGCGTTTATTTTGCGCAAAAATTGCTTAAAGAAATCGCATTTATTTGCAATGAAAAGCTCTTTTTGTGGGCGTTTTATGTGTATGTGGTTGAGATGATATTTAATTTTTTGTTGTCAACTTTGCTATTTTTTGACATTCCACTAACTATTGAAAATGCAATAAAATTGATAGCAATCTTTATCTTTCTAAAAGCAATAATTGCGGTAGCATTATCTGTGCTATTATTTATCGCTACGATTCGCACAAAGGCGATTCGCACTTCAAACACAGCGCGGATTGAAGTGTCGGATTCATAAAATGATTTAAGGGGCAAAAATGAAAAAATTAGCATTTATGATTTTGGTGGTGTTTTTGGGATACACAATCGCACAAGATTCAAAAGATTCGCACCAAACTTCAAGCGAATGGGAAATGATGGATTTTATGCAAGGCGATGAGGTTGAGCACAAAAAACAAGCATTAGATTCTTGCTATACAACGCAAAATAGCACACAAAATTGCGCCAAAATTTTGGCAGATTGGGAGAGTTTATGCGCTTATGGCGGGTCAAAATACTGCATTGCGCTTTATAGGATTTATGAATCACTTCGCGATAAAAAAGCGTTAGATAAAATCATAGCGACATTAAGACAGCAATGCGATAGCAACCAATCAGAAGCTTGTCTAGCACTTGGCGAATTTTACGAAATACAAGCGGGAGCAAAAAAGTCATTGCCATATTTTCAAAAAGCCTGTGATTTAGGCTTTTCGTCAAGTTGCGGTATTATCGTTTCGCGCTATTTTTATGGCGAATTTCAGCATTTAGACAAAAAGCAAATAAAACTCTATTTTGACAAAGCCCTGCAAACCGCCACAAGAGACTGCCAAAGGGGAGAAAAGACAGCTTGTGAGATGATTCGCTATCGGTATGAGCCATTGCGCATCGACATAGATTCAAAGTATCTGCCAAAAATCGCGGATGATTGGGAATATTTAGCGTATAGTTTTAGTTGGGAGTTGGAGTATTTTAATGATTGTATGAAAAAATATGCCAAGCATTGCGATGAGATTTTGCTAACTATTAGCAATTTGTGCAATGAAGGCGAAGGCAAATACTGCGTAGCAAAGGGTGTAATCATTTTTATTGCAGAGAATGAGGATAAAGGCATAAAGATTTTACAAAAAAGCTGCGATAGTGGTTATGCAACAGCGTGTGCGGTGCTAGGGCGAAAATTGACACCAATCCCAAACCCAAATAAACAGCCCAAAAAAGTCGATGCAGACAAAAGAGAAAAAAGAAAAAAAGGCATAGCATACGCCAAAAAAGCCTGTGATTTGGGTAGCTATTTGGGCTGTGCGCAGTTAGCAGAATTGCATTATTTTGGGTTAGGTAATGAATTATCAAAAGATAAGCAAAAGGCGCAACTTTATTTTGACAAAGCCTTGCAAATCGCCACTAGAGATTGCCAAAGAAAAGATGGATGGGAATCACCATTTAATTGGCAAAACGAAGCCTGCAAAGCCCTTAAAGATTTAGATAAAATAAAAGACAGAATTGATTCGATGAAATAAACAATAACGAAGTGCAAAAATGATTCGCCTAAATCTACAAATTTTTCGCTACAATCGCGCTTTTAAATTTTGCGATTCTAAAAGGGGGCAAATTGGCAAGATAAATAGCCACACTAGGGGAGAGCGGATTTTTAAAATACTATATTTTTTTGGCGTTATTGGTGTTTATGTTTTATGTATTAGTCGCCACCAAATAAAAAGGAAAAATAAATGCTACGAACATTAAAATCAAAAATTACATTTAAGCGAATCTTGGCATTTTTTGCGTTGGTGTTTATTTTGTGGATAATTTGTGATTATTATTTATTTGGGTATTTGGTGGCAAGTAAAAGCGGTTGGTATGTCTATGACAAAAAATTATATGATGAAATTTTAGCAATCAACCAAAATCGCGCAAATGTCAGCCAAGAAATGGACGATGAAATCAAAAGAGGCGAAAATAAAAAATGGGAAAAAGAAAAAGAAAAATATATTGATTTCATAGTAAGCACCGAAGAATTTTTTATAACGCATACAAAATGGGGAAACGCCGACAAAGATTTTTTTAAAGAAAGGGCACTAAATGGGGCGCGATTTAATTTTATCAGCGATGAGTTAGATAGGCAATTCCCACACAAACTCTCTAATGGCTATGAATATGTGTGCGTTAATGTGCTTTATTACAAATGCGTTAGCGATGAGATTCACTATAAGCGCGTAAGTTTAGGGATACATTCTTTCATAAATGAGAAATATTACTATAAGGATTCTAATCTAAATACGCATATTATCGCAGAGAGAAAAGGATTTAGATTCGAGCAATTAGGAATATGGGTAGGTGGCGATGAGGGTGCTGGATTTTGGATAGATTTTAGGAAGTTTATCAAAAGAATTGGCGATAATGTTTTTTATGTAGATAATATGCAAGATGAAGCAATACAATGAGCAATGCAAATAAAAAGCTAATTGATAACATTAAAGATTATGCAAATTGCGCAGATGCTAGTTATGATATGTTGGATTATTGTGTTTAAGGATAGAATATGGTTAAAATAAAAAATACGATAAAGATTGCATTATCTATTTTAAGCTCACTATTTTTGATAATATTTTTAGCAGGTGGTTGCTCATTTAAACTTATTGACCCGCAGTATTATGAGTTTAGGAAATTGTGTAGTAGGGTAGATAGTGAAATAGTGATTCATAATAAATATTTTTTTGAAATTGAAAAAAATAAAACATTCATCGAAACAGATGATAATGGATGTTTTTATGATGAAACATTAAAAGAAAAAATTTGTTTTGGATATTTTAAAAGAAAATCAAATGAAGTATATAATAAATGGGGTTTAATCAAAACTATTTCAGAGGATTATTATAAAAACACACACTATTCAACTTCAACATATTATAAATATACTTATAGCGGATTATTTTTGAAGGGTGATGAGGGTGCAGGATTTTGGATAGACACCAAAGATTTAAGAACCTGTGAATATTGGGATAATTTTCTATATGAACAACACAGCGTAAAACAAAGAGGATTTTAAGATGAAACACGACATACGCACGCACGAAGCGGATTTAAGTTTAGTAATTAAATTTTTGGATTACGCAAATTGCGCAGATGCGAGTTATGCGATGCTGAATTATGTATTTTACGGCAAATTGCAAGATGCACAAAAACTAGGCGATACATTTAATGGACAAAACTCTACTTACGCAAGGGCTATTGAAGCACGATTTAATAATGATAAAGTAGATGATTGGTGTATGCCTTTTACAGATACTTGCTTTAGCACCAAAGACAAAATCGCAAATAATGACATTTCTGCTGTTACGCTTGATTTTAAACTATCAAAACGCACAATCGATTTTGTAAATCGTTTTAAGATTCTAGCCCACCAGCCAAATACCACCAACGGATTTTCGGCTACTTTGTTTGAGGATACAAACAATGCTAATCAAAAGATTTTGGCGATTCGTGGGACAGAAATAGGGATAAAAGACATAATAACAGATATAGTTTTGGCTAAAAATGATATTCCATTGCAATGTTATGAACTCGCACAATTTTATGAGGAAATTATTAAACAAAAAATAGGTGATAAAAAATTGGTTGTTGTGGGGCATTCTTTAGGTGGATATTTAGCACAAGCCTTTTGCTTTATGTATCCTAATATAGTAAAAGAAGCCTATACTTACAATGCGGTGGGTTTATTGGCGGATTTTATAAAATTTCTAATAAAGTATAATATAAATCCTGTTGTATCAGTAGCTATTGATAACTTACCAAATAAATTACATAAATATGATAGTGTGATAAATGTCTTAAAAACAAACATTAAAAACTATGGAGATAAATTACCTCCCCCACTTGTTATTGATAACATTCACCACATAAAAACCGATGATGATTCAATAGCAGACAATAATTATTATCATAAAAATGTCATTCAATTTTTAGGCAACGATATACAGGGTAAAATGTATTTAATAAATGTGGATACTTTTTGGGGTTCACATTTTTTAGCTCCTACAATCGCCCAACTACAAATTGCCATAAACTACTTAAACGCAAATAAATCTAAAACATTACTTGATTTCAACCAAAAAATACAAAAAGACAAAGAAAACGAGCTAAACTTTTTAGAAAAAATATTATTTGATTTTGGCGTAAAACTAACACCACCAATGCCAAATATCATTAGCCACAATCTAATTCCTCCATCTATGCCAAAACCTTCCAAAGATTTACAAGAATCTATTGCTTATTTACAAACCAACTCTTTGCCAAAAGAGCCAAGAAAAGTAATGGTAGCTTCAAATAGTAATGGATTTTCCAAGCTAGAAATACAAGCATTAGAAAACTACACAGCGAAAATGAACCAATATAATGATGACTTAATAATATATAATCAACACAAAGAAATATACAACAAGCATTATATGTCTTATAAAGACGAACTACGCTCATTTGCAAAATCTTATGCAAATTATCAAGATTCACTTTATATACAATATCAAGCACATAATGCTATTTTAGCTAATCAAATCGCATTGCAATTTTTGCAAAAAGATTTATGGCAAGATTATAATTTTTATGAGATACTACAAGCATTGCAATCGTATAACGCTTACTATACATTTGCAGATTTTAGCAACATAGATTCTATTACCCTGCAAGATTTGCAAGATAATGCAAATTTAGGATATTTCTACTGCCTTTATCATTGCAATCCACTAGTCGTGCTAAACTCAACAAATCACACAATGCTAAATGAAAATCTAATTATAAAAAACTTTGGCTACAACTCATCTTTTTATCTCTCATTTATTACAAACAAAGAATCATTAAGCGATTCTTATTTAGATTCGCGTAAAGCCCTCTACAAATCCATAATGCAAATAAAAGAGCAAAAAGCACAAGCACAAAAACAAGAGATAGATTCTATAAATGTGGAATTAAAAGATTTAGATTCTAAACAAAGAGAGGCAATATTAAACGAGATTCAAAAAGAGCAAAAGACAAAAATAAGAGAATCTCAAAAGCAAGATAGTTTTAATCAAAAAGCTAATTCCACAAATGACTTAATCTTACAAAATAATGGTAAAACAAGCACGATTATATTTTTAGATTCAAGTGGTTTGGCATTAAAACCAAATGCAAATCGAGCAAAATCTAATCTAGATTCGCGATTAGATTCTAGCATTGATACAAATCTAAATGCTAATTTAGATTCCAAACCCTCAATGAGCAATCTTATCCACATTTACAACAAAAACAATCAAACTAAAATCGATATTTTTACAAAGCATAATACGATAATTGATATTTATGAGTTAGTCAAAAATTATAGTGAATATGGAATCTCTTTAGATTCTTTGCACTCTGCAAATACACAAATATTTCTTTATTCTATCTTGCTAAATGGTGGCACAGAATCCACTATGCCATATAGTGAATGTTTCTTTGGGGATTTAGGTTCAAACAATAATCCAAACTTCAATAACTCTAATGCAAATGATTCAGATTCAGATTCAAGTGCAAGAGATTCAAATGATTCAACCAATACAGATTCAAACAACGATTTAGACGAATCAAAGCCTATTTATTATTTAGAATGTGATGAAGTGGATTTAGATTCAAATGATTCAAACGATTCTGCTCAAACCCTCCAAGTATTCCTAAACAACCATAAACTTACAATCTTAAATTACTCAATTTTAGATTCTAGCCTAAATATCAAATTAGAATGCAAAAGCAAAGAATCTAAAGCGATTCAACAAAATGAGCAAGCCCAAAGAGACAAAGCACAGATACAATCTAGCACGCCTAGCATTAGCACAGCATTGCTTTGCCCTATATTAGAATGCGATGAGCTAAAGTGCACTCACGGAGGACAAGTCAAACTTACTTCAAACATAGGCAAAACCATAAAAGCAAAAACAAAAGATGATTCTAGCAAAGATTCGCCCATAATGCTAGAATCTGATTTGCTTTACTCTCCTATCTTAAATTGCCCTAACAATCTTGCAGGGATTCCTAGTCCTTGCACTCAAGTAGCGTTGATTCTCCCAAATGCAAGGGGATTAAAAAAATATAATGATGATTATCCTATAATGCAGGATTTATGCGTGAGTGGTGTATTTAGTGATAAAGGATTCCCAATAATTTGCACCCCAAAGCCAAATACGCTAAAGATTCAATCTCCAAAGCCAAGTAATAATAATGCAGAATCTAAAGAAGCCTTAGAATCTAATGTAGATTTTAGTATTCCTACTCTATCCATTATCACTGCTTATGATGGGTTAGATGAGTTTTACTTTACGCCTAGCATTTATGAGAGTAGAAAATCTAGTGAAGTTACTATATCTAGCCAAGCTAATTTTTATAATGCAAATAAATCACTAGATATTAGCTTTGATTCTATAAGCAACGATGATTTTCCAAATGATTTGGCTAACAATAATGTCTTAGAATCTGTCCTAGAATCATTAACGCACATTTATGACAAAAAGCATTTTAGTTAC
>NZ_JBSIUU010000017.1:0-59286 GCF_053654535.1 Helicobacter sp. T3_23-1056
ATGACTATGTAACCGATAAAAACGGCAATGTCATCGGTAACAACAAAACCAAAAAAGCCAAAAAATCTAAGTCAAAGAAAGAAAAATCCAAAAAGTCTAAGAAGTCCAAGAAATCTAAGAAAAAAACCATTTATATTGATGGGTAAATTTTGTGTTTGGATTTATTTGGTTTTTTTTAGTTTTATTTGATTTTTTAGATTTATTTGTTTTGTTTTGTTTTGTTTTTTTTTTTTTTTTTTTGAGTTTATTTGGTTTTTTTTAGGTTTATGGAGGGGAATCGTCATTGTGATAATTTGCAATGTCATTGCGAGCGGATTTGATAAAATCCGCGTGGCAATCCAAATAAGCCCCCTCCCTTGCGGAGGGGGCTAGGGGGTGGGTAGATTCGTCATTGCGAGCCGTGCTTGCACGGCGTGGCAATCTATGTATCAGTTTTTACAAAAGCGTGTTTTTGGCATTTTATGGTGATAGATTGCCACGCAAAAATTCGCTTACGCTCATTTTTGCTCGCAATGACGATGGGAGGGTTGATTGCCACGATTCTAGTCTTTTTCACAAAAGCCTAGAATCTTGCAATGATGAAATTTCCCTTGTCATATTGAGTGTGTAAGGGCGAAATATCTCTGTTTGAGTTTTGCATTTTAGAGATACTTCGGGCTACGCCCTCAGTATGACAAAAATTTTTTGTGGATTGCCACGAATCTGCAACTTTTGACAAAGTCGAAGATTCTCGCAATGACTAAAACAAAAATCATTGTTTGTAACGATAGAAACGATAAAAATGATAAAGATGGTAGAAATGATAGAAAATTTCCTTGTTTCTATTTTGTCGTCCTTATCGCCATTTTGTTGATTTTGAAATTTTTTAAGTTTTTTAAGTTTTTGAAGTTTGTGTGGTTTTTGAAGTTTGTGTGGTTTTTGAAGTTTTGTGTAAAATTTGTAAAAAAAATCAAGCAGATTCTACCATTTTTCGCCTATGCCTAGCAATAAACAGCGGTTTATCTTTGGTAGGGCGCATAGCGCGTAAAATCTCCCCTTGCTAGCGTTTCTTATGTTGGCATTTCGTGCGCTCTCTGTCTCTCTCTCGCTTTTTCTACCATTGCCCATTATGGTTTGCAAATCGCTAAAATATCTAGGCTGAAAATTTAGATACACCCGCACACTCTCATCGCTAGCAAGCCTAGCATATACGCTCACCCCCCCTTGCTCGCTGTATAGTGGCGCAGAATCCAAAAACCCCCTAAAAAACACAAGCGGTTTTTTGATTTTGTGTCGCTCCCGCCACGATAGATTTTTATACACAGAGTAATCAATCAGCGAATACCCACGAAAGCGCAAAAAGCGATTGTCTAGCGTGTGTTGCAAAATCTCTTTGTGCCGTTTTTCTAGGTTTGATTCAAAAAATTGCAAAAAATCATTTGCATTTGGGAGGGCTTCGCTTGATTCATTAGGCGGAGTTTCTCTTTTGCCTGATTTGTTTTTGGAAGTGCGTAGGTATTCTTGGTGTTTTTTTGTCTCGCTAGATTCTGTTTTGCCAAATGCAAAATCTATCCCGCAAATACACCAAAACATCGCACAAAAAGCAAAAATCCTTAAAATCTTATGTGTATTTTTCATTACGCATTTGCCCAAAATCTAAAATCTATTTTTCTAGCAATTTTGGCTTTGAGATTTTGTTTAGCATAAATAGCCCGATAGCCACTATTAAAAGCAATGCGATGACTGCTAAATATGAATATTGACCATATTTATCAAAAAGTGAAATGATAAATTTGGAGCTATAAAACGCCACACTTCCTAGCGCGCTAGCCCATATCACGCAGGCAAAGGCATTTAGAATCAAAAATTTTTTTAGATTGTAGCGACTAACGCCAATCGCCACAGGGACTAAAAATTTGATTCCGTATATGTATTTGTTGATAAAAATCAAAATCGCGCCATATTTGCGTAGCCAAAGGTGCATAAGCGCGATTTTTCGCCTATGTTTGCTTAGATATTTGCCAAATTCTTTTTTCTCATAGCGCACGGCATACACAAGGCTAGAGCTACCAAATACATTGCCCAAAGTCGCTATAAATATGCTAAGAGGCAAGCTCATCTGCTCGATGCTAGATAGCACTCCCGCTGCCAAAATCCCCACATATCCGCTACCCATACAATAAATAAATAGCGCGATATATCCCCACGATTCAAAAGAATCTTTAAAAGAATTTATAGTAGATTCCATATTTTGCCTTTTATATTTGTTTTTTAAGATTTAGTGTATTTGTGATAAATCAAATCGCTCAAAAGCGCGAAAAACGCGCAAAAACACAAAGTAGGCATTATATCTATATAAAATCTACTTTATGCAAATTTTAAAAAACAAAATCTCATAAAATGAGTTTAAACTCTAAAAAGCCTATTTTAAAATTGCATTTTAATGTATAATTATTCACTTTTTGAGAGAATGATTTGCCCAAAGAAATGTTTTGAGTAGAAGTGATTTTGGTGGCAAAGCATTTTGCAAAAAAGATTTGATAAAAAAACAAAAGCGGAGTTTAGGATATGGATTTACCTCAATGGGACGAAAAATATAGCATTCACAATGACGCCATTGATGCGCAGCACAAAAAGCTATTTGACATCGCTTATCGCGTGGGACTGCTGATAAATAGGCAGGCTAGTAGCGATGAGATAAAGCAGATTTTATCCGAGCTATTTGAGTATATGAAGGTGCATTTTGCCGATGAGGAAGCGTATATGGAGAGTATCGGCTATCCAAATTTAGAGCAACAAAGAGAATCCCATCAAGAAATCATTTCAAATATGACAAGCCTTATCCAAAATATCCGCTATGATTTTAAGCAAAAGCTAGCCATCATCACGCAAGATTGGCTCATAGAGCATATATTAAGAGAAGATATGCAAATCGAAAAATGGCGAGCCTCCCACAAAGAAGAAGCCCAAAAAAATTTAGAAGAGCATAAAGAGGTGCTCCATATCTACACTTGTCAATGCAGAGAGGAATTTCACTTGCTTGATACCATTCACAAAAAAGTCCAAAAAGGCAAGGTGTTTCACTGCAAATCCTGCGGGCAGACGATAAAATTTGTCCGCGATGAAAGGCAATCAAGCGATGCGGATAAAATCTAGCAAACAAAACAAGCCCAAAAGTCAAGCCAAGCAAGAATCAATCAATGTAGGAATCAATCAATGCGGGAATCTAGCCAATATGAAAATTTATCAAAAAAGAGAATCAAACATTGATTTAAATATTGATTTTGCAAATTTAGATTTTGTAATTTTAGATTTTAGCTACCGCAAATAATCTTAAAACACAAAATCTAGCACAAAATCTAGCAAGGCGGACACGATTTCACAAAAAACGCCCACAAAAAAACAACACAAAGAAAACACCAAAAACACCATAAAGGAAAATCTATGCTACCCCTAGAATCCATACAAAAAGCCCACAAAATCATAGCCCCCGTGATTGAGCGCACGGCTTTTTCTTACGCGCCTAAGCTATCCAAACTCACAAGCGCAAATATATATCTAAAAAAAGAGAACTTGCAACGCACGGGGGCTTTTAAAATCCGTGGCGCGTTTAACAAAATCGCTCAAATGAGCGAGCAATCCCGCGCAAAAGGCGTAATCGCTGCAAGTGCGGGTAATCACGCGCAAGGCGTGGCGTATTCTGCGACACATTTTGGGATTCCATCTGTGATAGTTATGCCTGAGGCTACGCCATTGCTAAAAGTGCTAGCCACAAAAGAGCTGGGCGCAGAAGTCGTGCTAAGCGGGGATAACTATGATGAAGCATACTCAAAGGCTTACCAAATCGCAAAAGAGCGGGATTTAAGCTTTATCCACCCATTTGCCGATGAGGAAGTGATGGCGGGGCAGGGGACTATCGCGCTAGAAATGATAGAAGAGCAGGAACTAGATTTTGTGCTTGTGCCTATCGGTGGAGGCGGGCTAGTAGGCGGAATCCTAAGCGCGTATAAAGCCCTAAGCCCGCGCACCAAAATCATAGGCGTGCAAGCCAAAGGTGCAAATGCGATGGCGACTAGCTTTTATGCCAAAAAGATTCAAAATTCTACTTCGGTGCGGACGATTGCCGATGGGATAGCTGTGCGCGATGTCAATGCGCTAAATTTCTCATATATTTGCGAGGGTTTAAGCGCGATAGTTGAAGTCGATGATGAGGAAATCGCAAGCGCGATTTTATACTTGCTAGAAAATCAAAAGCTAGTAGTCGAGGGTGCAGGGGCTAGCGGAGTGGCAGCCCTGCTCCATCGCAAGCTAGAAATAAAGCCAAATGAGCGCGTAGGCATAGTGCTAAGCGGTGGAAATATCGATGTAACAATGCTAAATCTTATCATTCAAAAAGGGCTTATCAAAACCCATAGACGATTGCAACTCCAAATCGTGCTTATGGATAAGCCCGGTGCTTTGCAACGGTTGACAGAGATTTTGGCGAATGCAAATGCAAATATCGTCCAAACTGATTATGATAGGACTTCGATAAACCTAGCCTATGGCGATGTGTATATCACGCTAGCCATTGAGACAAAGGGCGAGGCACATAAGCAACAAATCTGCAAAGAGCTAAAAGCAAATGGGTATGAATTTAGCGAGATTTTGTAGGGATTTTGTAGAAAATTTTGTAAGGCTATGGTGTGAGATTTTGCAAAAAATAGATAAAAATTTGATTTTGGCAAAAATAGATTTTGCCTTGTCGTGCAAGTTGTCGTGCAATTTGTGGGGTGCAAAATCTTGGCGTAAAATTGTGTCGTAAAAAGCGTTGTAAAATGTCGCAAAATATCGTGTAAAAAGTGGCGTAAAATCGTTTATTAAGATTCTAAAACTTATGGGAAAAACATTAAATGGCAACTGATACAAATCTAACAACCAAAATAAGTCAAATCCTTAAAAAAATCTATTTTTATGTGGCGATTTGGGCGGATTCTACCAAGAGGGTGGAGCGCAAATATGATTTGGTGGATTTGGGATTTTTGTGCATTATGCTAGCAAGTGTCTCCACACTTAGCATTATGATAGCCCAAATCTCTATCAGTAGCAAGGAAATAAACGCGCTTTTAGACGCAAAAGATTCTTATCTTTTTTCGTGGGTAAATTTGTGCCTTGAGATTTTTGGGCGCAATGATTACGCACTTCGCGGGAGTTTTGTGGCATTGCATTGTCTAAATATGCTACTTATGTATAATCTAGGCAGAATCTACCTAAAAAAACCTAGCGATTCGCTGCTACTTATGGCGTTATACGCGCTTTTGCCCGCGACAAATCTAAGCGCGATTTTGCTGTATAAAAGCGGGTTTATTTTGTTTGTTTTGTTGCTTATCTGCTATTTGCAGATGCGCGATTCTCGTCCGCCTTATATTATTATTTTTGTGGCAGGGTTTTTGGATTTTGCTTTTAGTGCGGTGTTTGTGGCACTTGGTGCATTTGCGATAAAAAAAGGCAAGACAAAGACATTTATCGCTTCGATTTTGGGATTTGGCATAAATATGTATTTGTATGAGGATTCTATCGGTGGCGTGCCAAAGGCGTATTGCTTGGATTTGCTAGGAAGTATGGCTATGCTTTTTTCGCCATTTTTGTTTTTGTATTATGTTTATACGCTTTATGCAGCACTTGCACGCAGGAGGGAGGATTCTCTTATGGTGTATATTGCGGCTAGCTCTTTGGTGCTTATATTGCTATTGTCATTGCGACAAAAGGTAGATATTACGCAATGGACGCCGTTGCTTTTGGTGGGGCTTCCTGCGCTTGTGTTTGGATTTTTTAGCGATATTCGCGTGAGGCTAAAACCTTACAAAAAACGATTCAAAATCCGCCTAAGCCTTATCGTTGGGCTACTTGTGCTTGAGACTTCACTACTTTTTGGCAACAAAATCACCTATCTTTTTTCGCCTAAGCCAAATTTTGCCTACTCTTATTATGTCGCAAAAGATTTGGCAAATGAGCTAAAAAAGCGCGAAGTTTTTGCCATAAAGACGCAAGATTCTAGTCTTGCTTTGAGATTAGGATTTTATGACATAGGTGTGGGCAACAACGCCTGTCTTTATCACTCTAAGCCAAAAGGCTACAAAGCTGAAAAAATCGATATAAATTATTTTGGTGTGTTGGTGGAGAGATTTTTTTTGGTTTTGCATAATGGTTGCCGTGTTTAGATTTTGCCAAATTGTGATAAAAAACGATTTTGCAAAAAATGGATTTTAAAAAATCATAGATTTTAGAGAATCGATTTTATGAAAATGATAAGGGTTTGGATAGTTTTATGCGTGCTTCTTTTAGTTTGTTAGAGATTGTTTTTGGGGTTGTGATTTTGGGGCTTTTTGTCTTTTTTGCTATGCCAAATAAATCCATAAACACGCATATTTCTTTGCAAAATGCCACCTTGCACACTCTCTCTCATATTCGCTATACACAGCATTTGGCACTAAATGATTCGCTAGATTTTGCAAATACTTCTCAAGCTAGCACGCTAAGCAAAATGCACCCTTCAATTAGCCCAGATAAACTCACAGAATCAAATAAAAACTTTTGGCAAATCCAATTTCACCAAAGCGGAATCTACACGCCACAAAGTTTTAGCATATTTTTTGATACGCCTAGATTTTCGCCTACTACTGATAGAGATGAGCAGCCAAGTGTAGGCGATATAATCGCTGTGAGTGGCAAAAACAAACGCTGTCTATCAGGGTATAGCAATATAAATATTTCCATAGAATGTCGCAACAATGCTGAAATTTCTGTGCGTTTGGGGGAGTTTTTTGGGATAGATTTTATCTCGCTAGATTCTAATTTTTTCTGCCAAGAGATGGGGACTTTTCGCATAAAGTTTGATAGATTTGGCAAGCCTTATTGTGGCAAAAATGCGCTATCTCTAAACGCGCCGCTAAAAATCACCCTACATAAAAAAGAAGCAAAAAAATCCATCTGTATCCTGCCAAATACGGGCTATGCTTTTATCTCCCAAAATGGCGAATGCTAAGCGTGTATTAAGTGTGTTTTGGGCGTGTATTAAGCGTGTGCTAGGCTCGCGCTAAAAATATGCAAAAATCCAAAAAAACGAAACTTCAAAAAAGATTTTGTTAAAAAAACTTGCCGATTTTAATTTTTGCTTGCGGGGCTTAAAAACCCCCGCAAAATAACCGCTATGCAAATAGCATAAAAAAGGCAAGGATATGAAAGAGGTAAAAAAAGTCCCATTTTTGGACTTAAAAGCGCAATTTGAGGATTTGCAAAAAGAAGTGCTAAAAGGCATAAAAAGCGTATGCGAAAACGCGGAATTTGTGCTAGGTAGCGCGGTTAGGGAGTTTGAGGAAAATTTTAGTAGTTTGGTTTTTAGCCAAACGCCTAAAAAGCCAAAAGAAAAGCTAGATGAAGCGGTAGAGGAGCTACTTCATAGCGCGTATCATAAAAATCACTGCGTAGGCGTGGGCAATGGCACAGACGCGCTTCAAATCGCGCTAAGGGCGTTAGATTTGCCACCTCATAGCGAAGTGCTAATCCCCGCAAATACTTACTTTGCCTGCGCAGAAGCCGTGCTAAATGCGGGACTAAATCTTGCCATAATCGATTGTGATGAAAAAGGTGGATTTTGCATAAAAAAAGAGAATCTAAGCCCAAAAACAAGTGCTTTTATCGCTGTGCATTTATATGGCAAGGTGCTTGATTTGGATTTTTTGAGTGATTTTGCTAAGCAAAATAATCTAGCGTTTGTCGAGGACTGCGCTCAAGCACACGGAGGGAGTGATAAAAAAGGGCGAAGTGTGGGGAGCGTGGGAGATATAGCGACTTTTAGCTTTTATCCGGGTAAAAATCTAGGCGCGTATGGCGATGGCGGAGCGGTGCTATCAAAAGATATAAATCTAGTCCAAAAAGCTAGGCAAATCGCAAATCACGGGCAAGAATACACAAATGACGCGTTTGTAAAAAATCATCACATAGCATTAGGATACAACTCAAGGCTAGATTCTATCCAAGCAAAGATTCTAAACATTAAGCTAGCATTGCTCCAAACGCATAATGAATATCGCGCTAGGGCTGCTAGGAGGTATGCTATTAGATTAGAATCATTAGCACAAAAAGGATACCTTGCATTGCCAGAATCTAGCGAATCAAATGTGTGGCATCTTTTTGTGATAGAGTGGCTTATGGAGGGAGAAAAAAGCAGGGAAAATCTGCATAATTTCTTGCGACAAAATGGCATAGAATGCGGTATCCACTATCCAAATGCGCTTAGCGATATAGCGGTGCTAAAAAATGATAAACGCGTGCGGATATTGCCTACGCCAAATGCTTTTAGACGCGCTAAAACTATCCTAAGTCTGCCTATGGGAGAGCATCTAAAAAACAAGCATATCGAATACATTGGCGACAAAATCGAGGAATTTATCAAAAAATAGATTTTGCAAAATCCAAAAAATAAGCAAAATCTAACGCACAAATATCGCAAATAAACTACATAATATTTATAAAAAATGCCGATAAAAATCAAAGCGAAATGTTTGGAAAAACTTTTGTGATTTGTCCTTAATTTTGTGCTAATAAATTTTGTATTTTTGGTGTATTTTTTGTGTTTTGTTAGCCTAAATTAAGGAAAAATTTGCAAAAATTCCACCACTTCAAATCCAAATACAAAAGGAAGGAAAAGGCAATGTTGCAAAATATGAAACTTGGGACAAAAGTCGTGCTGTTTATCAACGGCATTGTTATGGTGATTATGGGCTTGATGGCAGTTACTATCTATATGCGCTCTTCTAGCATACAGACGGAGGAGAGCAACGCCCTAATCAAGTCGATTTCAGAGCGATATTCTCAATATATGCAAGGATATATGGGCGATGTGGTTAGCTCGCTAAAAACCACTGATGTCGTGCTAGAATCGCTTATCCAAAGAGGTAGCGGAAGCGCGTATAGCCAAGAAATGATGCAAAATGTCTTGCTAGGTGCGCTAAATAGTAATATCGTGGCTAGCTGGACATATCTGTATCTAAAAGACCCTGCGTATAGGGGTGAAAATATCGTAAATCCAAAACATAGGCTATCAAATGGAGAATTTTTGATTCTCACAGAGGACATTAACCACACGCAAAAAGGTGTCTTAGTGCCTGCTGATGATATTGTGCTAAGTTTTAAAGGGCTAAAAAAAGCGATGGAGAGCAAAAATGTCGCTATAAGCCCGCCTGCGTTTAAAAAAGTCAATGGCAGACAAATGTATGGCGTATCTGTGAATGTGCCTATTTTTGATGCTAATAAAAATGTCATAGGTGTGATTGGCACGCTTGTAGAGACAGATATATTTAGAGAGAGAATCATCGAAGAGCTAAAATCTGGGCATATAGAAGGGGCGTTTCCTTTTGTATTGCTAGATGATGGGACGATTTTGGTGCATAATGATTTGAAACTGCAAGGGGATAATCTTGCAAATGTAAATAAAGATGCCACCGTATCTAAGCTACTACAAGTGGTAAAATCCCACCAAGACAGCGTGCAAATCTACAAAACCACAGCTGGACTATCTGGCTATGCGAGTATCAGCTCTTTTGAGGTAACGCCGGGTAGCGGGACTTATTGGAGTATGGTAGTGGCTGCGCCTGAAGATTCTGTGATGGCGCCTGTGTATGCCTTGCGAAATGTCATCGTGCTAGGCTGTATCGTGGGGCTTATCGCTATCGCATTGCTTGTGGCGTGGTATATCAAATCTCGCGTGGTAATGAGAATCGGCAAAGTCTCTGCGACACTTCTAGCGTTTTTTAAATACCTAAACCACGAGACAAATACCCCTCCGCCACCGCTAAAAATCATAGTCGCGGGCGATGAAATCGGGGCTATGGGAATCGCGCTAAATGAAAACACCAAACGCACGCAAGAAACCCTAGAGCAAGACGCAAGCGTGATAAAAGAAGTGGTGCATATGGTAGATGAGGCAAAAGCGGGTAGGTTTGGCAAAAATATCACACAAAGCACTAACAACCCTCAAGTAAATACGCTAAAAGAGAAAATCAACGAAATGTCTCAAACGCTATTTAACCTTGTGGGTGGGGATTTGGAGCACCCTGCAAGAGTGTTTGCGTCATACCAAAAAAATGACTTTACGCCAAGAATCGACAATCCTCAAGGGCTAGAAAAAAGCATAAATCAGCTAGGGGATTCTATCGTGGATATGCTAAAAGTCTCCGCAAACTTCGCAAAAGAGCTAAAAGGGCAGGCTGAAGAACTAAGCAAATCTATGCAGATTTTGACAGAGGGATCACAAACCCAAGCTAGCTCTGTGGAGCAAACAGCCGCAGCAGTGGAGCAAATCAACTCTTCTATGCAAAATGTTGCAAGCAAGACAAACGAAGCGACACAACAAGCTGAAGACATAAAAAACATCGTAAGCGTGATAAAAGACATAGCCGAGCAGACAAACCTTTTAGCGTTGAATGCCGCTATCGAAGCAGCTAGAGCGGGTGAGCACGGCAGAGGGTTTGCAGTCGTGGCAGATGAGGTGCGAAAGCTAGCAGAGCGCACCACACGAAGCCTAAGCGAAATCGAAGCAAATGTAAATATCCTCGTGCAATCAGTAAATGAGATGAGCGAATCTATCAATGAACAAACAGAGGGCTTAGGGCAAATCAACGAAGCGATTGAGCAGTTTGAGAGTATCACTCAACAAAACTTGCAAGTGGCAAACAGCACAAACGAAGTTACTAAGCGCGTAAATGGTATCGCCCTAGAAATAGCTAATGACACGGACAAAAAGAAATTCTAAGCCTTTTTGATTGTGTTTAGATTTTGCGCTTTTTTGCGTTTTTTATGTATTGAGAGGTTTTGATAGCGTTTTTTATCAAGCGTCAAAAACCTCTCATAAATGTTTTTATAGTCGATAAAATTTTTCTAAGGATTTTTGATTTTTTTAGAATTTTTACAAGCGGATTTTTTAAGTGTATTTTTTAATGTTTTTACGCAATATTTTTTAAATTGATTATGTCTATTTTGCAAACGCAAAGCAAAACAAAAAAAACTAAAACTACCCAAAAATTTCAAAAAAATGCTATAATCGCGCAACTTCTATCGTTAGGAGCGATAATGACTCAAGAAGAATTAGACGCGCTAGTGAGTGCAGGTGCTACTAGTGCTGAAAGTGCCGAGATAGATTTCGCCACACAAGAATCTAGCCAATCCAAGACACAATCAAAAGATGAATTTGACACGAACAACTTTCGCGTAGAGCCCTCCAAAGAGTGGCCCCCACCTCCGCCAAATAGCGATCACAAAGTCGTCCATCAGCTTGATGATGTTACGCGTGATACGGAGGCAAAAGCGGGCGAAGTGTTTGACCAGCTAGATATTATCGGGGCAAACGCTGATGATGTCGCAAAAGCTGCAAAATCCCTCAAAGAATACCTAGCAAAACAAGAAGAAATTTTTGCCAAACTTACAGAAAGATTCCCAAATGTCAAAGCATTTGCAGAATCCGCTGAAAACACAAAGAGTGCCAAAGATAGCGTAGCCAAAATCATTGATGGGGCAAATGCCTGCTCTGATGCTATGCTACAAGCGATGGATATAATGCAATTCCAAGATATTAACAGACAACGAATCGAGCGCGTTATCAATGTGATGCGTGCGTTGGCACAATATATGAACTCCCTTTTTGAAAGCAAAATCGATGATAGCAAACGCGTATCAAGTGCCGTGTATATACAGGGCGATGACAATGCCGATGTGGCAAATGCCGAAGAAATCGAAAATCTAATCGCTTCTTTTGGTGCAAAAAATTAGAAAAACTAAAAAAAATCAATGACACAAAACCAAGCAATGCAAAATCTAGCTCATAGATTTTGAAGCGACACTTACCGCAAAGATTTATCAAACCACAAAAAATGCAACATACAAAATACCCCCAAATCCCACAGCTACTATCCCCCGCAGGCAATCTACACAAACTAAAAGTGGCTCTAGCTTATGGCGCAGACGCGGTGTATGGTAGCCCTAGCCAGTTTTCTTTGCGCTCGCGTGCGGGGCAGGCTTTTGGGATAAAAGATTTTGCTTTGGGCATAGACTACGCACACAAAAAGGGTAAAAAAGTTTTTGTAACCATAAATGGATTCCCGTTTAACTCCCAACTAGAATCCCTAAAATCCCATATCTTAAAAATGGCAGAGCTAAAACCAGATGCCTTTATCGTAGCCGCCCCGGGCATAGTAAGGCTGTGTAAAAATCTAGCCCCGCAAGTGCCTATCCACCTCTCCACCCAAGCAAATGTGCTAAATGTGCTTGATGCGCAAGTGTTTTATGATATGGGGGTAAAGCGCATAGTCGCCGCACGCGAGCTAAGCCTAAAAGACGCGCTAATCATCAAAAAAGAGATTCCCAAGCTTGAATTAGAGATTTTCATACACGGCAGTATGTGTTTTGCGTTTTCGGGGCGATGTCTTATCTCATCGCTACAAAACGGACGAATGCCAAATCGCGGAAGTTGCGCAAATGATTGTCGATTTGACTACACATATTTTGTGCGTTCAAAAAAAAGTGGCGAGCTAGTAGAATTTGATGAAAATGAATTTTATGCCAAAAACCCCGATAATGGCGTGCTTTTGCGACTGCAAGAAGAAGAGGGATTTGGCACGCATATCTTTAACTCAAAAGACTTAAATCTAGCTAGCCACATAAAAGAAATCATCGATAGCGAGTGCATATCCGCGCTAAAAATCGAAGGGCGCACCAAAAGCACATATTACGCAGGGATTACCGCACGCACTTACAAAATGGCACTAAACGACTATGAGCGCGGAATCTTTGCCCCCCAAATCTACCAAGATGAGCTACACACGCTTAAAAATCGCGGATTTACTGATGGATTTTTGGTGCGAAAGCCATTTGAGCGACTAGATACGCAAAATCACTTCACCGCGATAAGTGAGGGAAGCTACCAAGTAAATGCCGAAGTAAGCGAGTGTGGGGAGCTAGCGATGTGTCGGCATACTATCCGCGCAGGCGAGGCAAAAGAGATAGTCTCTCCGCTAGATTCTAAAATCATCGAAAAAAAAGGCTCATTTGGCGAAATCTACAAAAAAACCGAAAATGGACGCGAAAAATACTTTATGCGATTTGAAAAAATCCTGCTAGAAAACGGCAAAGAGCTAGATTCTATCCATAGCGGCAATACAAACGCATTTGTCCTACCCGTGCCACTCCCGCCTTTTAGCTTTTTGCGCGAACGGATTTTGTAGATTTTGCGTATTTTTGGGGTTTTTAGATTTTGAGCGTTTATAGATTTTTTTAGATTTTGTGTTTTAAAATCGTGCCAAAATCCACCATAAAATCTAGCAATAAAATAGATTAAAGCCAAAAAATTACGCGTTTTTTTTAATCTTTTTTGCTTTATAAAAAAACAAAATTTTTTTTAATTTACTTTTTTTGTATTTTTATGCGTTATGATTTTTGCTTGTTTTTTGGCTTGAAGCTAAAAACGCATAAAAACATTTCCAAAGGAGATTATCTATGAATCACAAAGACTCTCTCTCTCTCTTGTAAATAGCCTTTTTCTTTTAGTATGCCTTTCATTTGTGCAGGCAAACGCTGATAATACTTTAGATTTTTCATCTAAGACTACTAAAACTACACAACCAAATCAACCAACTACGCAAGATTTTCAAAACACCCAACAACCAAAACAACTGCCTACAAAACTGCAAAATCGCAACAGAGGCAATTTTTCTTTTGAATTTGGGATAGGATATGTCGCAAGCTGGTTTAATGCTAGACAAAGTTTTGCACAACCTGCGCTATTTGGAGATGGAATCGTGCGACAAGAATTAACCAAAGACAATTCTTTAGCGCACGGTGTAGATTTGTATTTTAATGGAAACTATTACATAAAAGAACGATTTGGCTGGACTTTTGGTGTAGGAATGGAATTTATAGATATAAATTGGAAAAATGGTGGGCTTTATGAGATTTCTTATTACAGCACGAGTTTAGAAGCAAACAAAAGCGATTTTTTATACGCTATGTATTATCACACGGGATTTTTTGGCGATGTGTGGCGACACAAAAATCAATCATTGCGACTTTTTGGGACGATTGGCGTGTCGATAGATTTTCTAATCGGTGGTTTGTATGAAAAAGCAAAACCTGATTGTATAAATTCATACTACGGTGGAATCTGCACGCCAACATACACAAGCATTTATGACACCACAGACAAAACCATTTCTGCTACCCTACCCATACAACTAGGGCTACGATACAGCTTTGCGAAACGACACGGAATCGAAGTTTTTGGCAAATATCACGCACTTAGTTGGAATTTCACTCAAGCGCACATAGCCCCAAATCTGCACACAAAGATTTCACGCGGTGCAAGCGTGGGTGCGCGCTATGAATACAAATAAAGGAGCAAAAATGAAAAAACTTATCATAAGCCTTTGTGTTATTGCGCTATTTTCTAGTGTAGCCCAAGCAAAGCAAAAATATGACCCAAACAAAGATTATGGATTTGTGCTAAATGAAAAAATAAATGGCATACAAAATCCACCTCCAAACAAAGCTAGAATCTATGGCTTTATGCCAAATAAAACTCTCTACTACACTACTCGCTACAATGCCACTATACACACGCTAGAGCAAGCAAATAATGACTTTAGCGAGGGATATTTCTTTGGATTTACGCGACCGGGCGAGGCGTTTTATATGGATATTGTGCCAAGTGGAGAGCCTGTATTTATCTCTGCCAAAATGGGTGCTAGAAAGCATATTTATTTCACTCCACAAGCTGGGAAAATCTATTGTGTCAAAATGGAGCTAAGCGGAGGGCTTAGCACGAGCGCAAAATTCACACTCATCGAAAAGCAAGAATGCACTACCTATGTATCACAGCATATTAGAAGTGATTTTATGAGACAATGGCTTGAGGATAAGCAGAGGTTTGAAAATCCACCAAAAAAAGAGGAAAAACAAACCAGCTCAAAAAGTATCTCACAAGATGGCGAGTGGGATTGGTAAAAAACTTAAGAAATATAAAAATATCAACACAAGGGAGAATTTAAATATGAAAACAGGGACATATTTGTTATGTATGGTGATTTTTGGGATTTTGTTTAGTGGCTGTGCTACGATGATAGATGGGGCAAATCAAAAAGTGCTACTTATGACTTCAGATAGGCAAAGTGTAGTCGCAACCATCGGCAAAGAAAAAGTGCAACTGCCCGCAGAAATAGAGCTACCACGAAAAGGTGTGCTTATCGAAGTGCTAGCAGTGGATAATGCGGGCTATAAAGATAGCAGGGTGCATTCAGCCGTCATTGGTGCTAAAGTTAGTAATCCAAAAGCTAGCTGGCCTGTGTTTATATATCCGCTTTATCTTATATCATTTAATATTGATTTGGTGTCAGGTGCTGCATATCAATACAGCAATGAGCAACTAATAATCCCCGTATATCCGCAAAAATGCAACATAAAATAAGGAGGCAAAAATGAAATATGTTTTGAATAATGTGTTGAAAATATTAGCATTTGGTTTATTGGCATTTCTTTTTAGCGGTTGTTCAAAAGCATTTGTAACAATGGTAAGCTCTGATGGAGGCAGTCCTATCATCACAATCGATGGGCAAAAAGCTAGGCTTCCTGCAAAAGTGTGCTTTAACTGCAACAAAAAACAAGCACAAATCAAAGTAAAACGCAAAATATTCAAAGGTGGCAAGGAAGTGCAGATTCTAAATGAGGATAACCCAAGCTATGAAAATAGCTCGGTAAATTCGGAGTTTTTGATTTTTAGCGCACAAAAGGCAAAAAATCTAGGAATAAAAAATGGGGATAAAAAATCAAAATATGTGATTGTCCCTGCTTATCCAAAATGCCAATAAAAGCCACAAATTCCTAACAAAAAACGCAATCCAAAAATCATAATCCAAAAAATTACCATCAAATAACAAAATCTAACATTTGAATAAATGTTAGATTCTAATATGCGCAAAAATCCACCTACAAATTTATAAAGATTTTGCAAAATCTTATATTTTGCGATATTTCCTACAAATCGCGTAATTTTTTGGCTGGATTTCCTGCGTAGATTCCACTTTTTGTGATGTCTTTGGTTACCACGCTTCCTGCGCCGATTACGACATTATCACAGATTTTCACGGGCAAAATCGTAGCATTACTCCCGATACTTACGCGATTTCCTATGTTTGCGCCACGCCATTTGGATTTACTAGCACTAGGCTTACCCTCGCTAAACAAATCATTTATAAACATTGCGCCGTGTCCGATAAAGCAATCATCGCCAATGCGCGTAAGAGAGCAAATAAAACTATGACTTTGGATACGGCAGTTATGCCCGATTGTTACTTCGCTCTGCACCTCTACAAATGGTCCCACAAAGCAATTATCCCCAAAATGACAGCCATATAGATTTGTGGGATTTACCACGCAAAAGTTTTTGCCCTGCGTGATATTGACAATCCCGCTTTGCAAAATGTTGATTTTGCTTTTTTGTCGCGCAAAATCGCGTGGATTTTTTCTTTTTTGCGGATTGTTGCTAGGATTTTGCGTCTTGCGTTGTTGCGTTTTTGGTTTTTGCGCGCTTGGTTTTTGTGAGTTTGGATTTTGTTTATTTGCCATCTTTTATGCCCTGTATTTCCCATTCTATCGCATAGATTTTGTTTTTTGCGTTGTCTAGTTTTTCCATTTTTTGTGCGGCGTTTTTGTCATAGTCGCTTGGCACGCGCAAAGCTAGCAGGCTTTGGGTGTCTATCACGCCATCGGTGTTTGTTTTGTATAGCCTTGAGAGGATTTCCTCTCCCTGTGTAGAAAACAAATAGCAATAAAGCCCGATAGCCACCTCCGCGCTTGGAGCGCGAAGCACGATTATGCCTGCATTTACCACGCTTGGGATTTTGTCTGCGTGTGTAGTGTCTATGCTTTTGGTTTGCCACACTTCTTTTTTGTGCATAGCCTGTGTGCCTACGATAGCGATTTTGGGGCTTATGCCACGCAGGGAGAGCAAAATATCGTAGGGTTTTATGTGATATTTGTGGATTTTTGCGATATTGCCTCTATCTTTTTTGCTACCAAAACTCTGCGTCCAGCCACAAATCGCAAAATCCGCAATCCCAATATCATAAAACTCAATATCCTCATCGTTTTGCGTGCCTTGCACTCTTTGCCCGCGAAAAATCTCCACCCCTAAATCCTGCAAACTAAAATCTTTTGCAAGATTTAGGTGGGGTTTTATCGCATTATGGTGGCTAAAATGACTTAGCGTGTTTTGGGCTAATGGCTGTAAGCGCGAGTTTATGTAGCTTTGGGCGCGCAAATCTTTTGGGTAGATTTTGCTAAGCGGGGTTAGGGCAGAATGTGGGGTTAGCTTTTTGTAGCGATAGATTTCTAGGATTCTATCGATATTTTTTAGGCGATTATACTTGCCGTCTTTGGTGTAGAAATGTTCGCTATTTGTGTTGATATGCAAAATCTCTTTGTTGCCCTTAGAAATCACAATCACCGAAAAATCATAATTTTGATGAGGAAAAATATTTTTTGGTAGCTCTATGATTGCCTCTATAAGCCCATTTTGGCACAGATATGAGCGGAGTTTGCCCTCCAATGCGGATTTTAGCAAAGTCTGATTTCGCACGATAAAAACGCCTTTTTGCTTCAAATGCGCTAAGGAATGGGTTAAAAAAACTAGTTCGGGGTAGGATTTTACCAAGACGCCTGTTTTTGCAAACCTTGAATCATCTTTTAGGTGTTCTGTGCTCATTTGCGCGTTTAGCGGGGGATTGCAAAGGATTTTATCAAACTTTACAAAGTCGCTAGATTCTTGTTTGGATTTTGGATTTTGCGGAGTTTTTAGGTTTTTTTGACTTTGCGTGTTGTATTTTTGCGTGAGATTTTGGGATAGATTTTTTGCGGGATTTTGCGCAGGTTTTTGCACAGGATTTTGCAAAGCGTTGATTCTAAAAAGCGGATTTACCAAAATATCGCTTATGCCTAAATGCGTGTTTTTTATCCCGCTAATACGCGCAACCAGCCTTGCGATAAACGCTAGCTTAAAATCTAGCTCTTCGCCATAGAGTTTGATATTTTGGTTTTTTAGGCTTAAAAATACGCTTCCTATGCCATAGCAGGGGTTGTATATTTCTTCGCCATCTTTTATGTCCAAAATCCCTACTAAAAGCTCGTTTATCTCGCTAGGCGTGGAGTAAAAATAAAGTTTGTTTGAGGTTTTTTTCTGCGTGATAATGTCTAAAAATCGCTCGATAAAGGCATTGCAAAAAGCAGGATTTTTGCTTGAAATGGAGCATTGCTCGATAAAGCGCAAAATCTTTTGCATACTTGCTTTAGAATCTAGGGGGATAAATTTAGGGTGGCTAGAATCTGTATTTGATTTTGTAGCGTGGGATTTTGTGGTTGGGGATTTTGTAGCGGGGATTTGGCTAGGATTTTGGCTAAAATCTATTTTTGATTCTAAAAGCGTGTGAAATAGCTCTCTTGCGCTGTTTTTATCTAGTTTTAGCGATTTTGTTTTTAGCAATTTGGCGTAGTCTTTTTTGTAGTGGATTTTTAGCAAGCAGATTTGTAGCACCACGCAAAGCGCGTCAAGCGCGTCAATGTAGTATGGTTTGAGATACTCAAAACATTTGATTAGAGAAAAAAGAGAATCGTTGTTTATGTGTTGTGTGTTTTGATTTTGTAGATGTTGGATTTTGGGCTTTTTTGGCTCTAAATTTTGCTTTTTTAATGGCATAAAAACTCCATTGCTAAAAAAATATGCGCAAAATTTTAGCAATTTTTGCCTAAATCTTAGTCGAAATCCTGCTAAAAGGCTATAATTTTGGTTTTGATTTTGCGCTTTTTTTGCGATTCTTGCGTAAAATCTAAAAAAATAAATGCAAAGTCAAAACGCAAAATCTAGGCAAGATTTTTTTAAAATATTTGATAAAGGTGGTAAAAATGTTAGAAATTTTTCCTGCGATTGATTTAAAAGGTGGCAAGGCTGTGAGGCTATATCAAGGGGAGTTTAGTAGCGCAAAAATCTATGGGGAGGCGGCTGATTTTTTGAGCGAATTTGAAAAAAGCGGGGCAAAATGGGTGCATATCGTGGATTTAGATGGCGCGCTTAGTGGCAGGGAAGAAAATCTAGCGTTGATAGAATCTTTGCGCAAAAATACTTCGCTAAAAATCCAAGTGGGCGGGGGAATCCGCGATGAAAAATCTATCAAAAAATACATAAATATCGGTGTAAATCGCGTGATACTAGGCTCTATCGCGCTAAAAAATGTAGAATTTACTAAGCAAGTGGCAAGCATTTATCCTGTGGTGGTTGGCATAGACGCTAGGGGAGGAAAAGTCGCAATAGAGGGCTGGGGAAGCGTAAGTGAGATAGAAGCGAGTGCGCTAGCAAAGCAATATGCGGATTCTGCGATAGAGGCGATTATCTGCACGGATATTTCAAAAGATGGGGCATTAAGCGGGGTAAATGTGGATTTTACGCTAGCGATTGCCAAAGCCTCTGGCAAGCCAACTATCGCAAGTGGCGGGTGCAAAGGCATAGAAGATGTTATTGATTTAAGAAGGGCTTTTGCAAAAGAGAATCTAAAAGGGGGGCTTATCATCGGCAAGGCTTTTTATGAAGGCAAAATCGACTTAAAAGAAGCATTGCAAAGAGGTGTTAAAAAGAATAGTTGATAAAGAAGCATTGAATAGAAGCGTTAAAAAAAATAGATTTTAGGTTTTGTGGGATTTTGGTGATTTTGTCGCATTTGCCAATCGCATATATTCGCAAAATACACAATAAGCTAAGAATAGGAAAATCTTAATGGTTTTTATGCTATTATTCCATAATTTTAAAAGGTGCGTAGCAATTTGCCGATTTGCCCTTTAACTAAAACAAATGATTAAAGGAGTTTCCCTTGAGATTATTAGTCGTAGATGATAGCTCCACAATGAGACGAATCATAAAAAACACTCTTGAGCGACTAGGCTACCAAGATATTTTAGAAGCTGAACACGGCGTGCAAGCGTGGGAGATTATGGACGGGCAAGAGGGTATAGGGGTTTTGATTACGGATTGGAATATGCCTGAAATGAATGGACTAGATTTGGTAAAAAAAGTCCGCGCTGATGATAGATACAAAGAGATTCCAATCATTATGGTAACTACGGAGGGTGGCAAATCTGAAGTCATAACCGCGCTAAAAGCAGGCGTGAATAACTACATTGTAAAGCCATTTACCCCCCAAGTGCTAAAAGAAAAGCTAGAAGTCGTGCTAGGGGTAAATGACTAATTTTACATTGAGACATCATTGAGACATAGGGCAAAGTCGTTTGAGTCGTGTTTGCCACGCTTTATTGATTCTTGTATAAATGCTAGATTATGAATTCTTATTATTACGAAACTTGCGTTATTCCTACGGATTATTTTGATGTGTTTTGTGATTTTGTGCTAGAAATCACAAAAGAAGCGATTGAGCAAAAAACTATCACTTTGAAAGAATGGCAAGAATCTACAAAAAACACTACAAACAAAACTACCAAAAACATTAAAACTGCGGAATCTATAAAAAATGGCAAAAATGACAAAAGTTGCAAATGGGACTATTTCAATGCGGATTTTAGCCAAATCTACACTACTACAAAAAACGCAAAATCTAAAACCATAAACGCCATCATTATCCGCGCACAATCAAATCCTAAAGCATTGCTAGAATCGCTAAAAGATTTTGCAAATGTTTTAAGCGCGCGAGTAGAGGAAAAAATAGGTTTTGCTTACAAAAGCCAAAAATGCAAAAATATCGATTGGATAGAGGCTTATAAAAAGGGGGTTAGCCCTATACAATGCGCTAGATTTTATATCCGTCCATCTTGGTGCGAGCCTTTGTCTAAAACACTAGAATCCAAAAAACTATCGGCAAACGCCACAAACGCCACAAATACTGCAAATACCACAAACACAGCGCAGGCAAAAAACCACAAAAATAGCGAAAATAGCGCAAATAGCGCAAAAATGGTTGAAATGATTATCGACCCTTCGCTTGCGTTTGGCTCTGGACATCACGCAAGCACTTTTTTGTGTTTGGAGAGTTTGCATAGGCTTGATTTAGAGATGGGGTTAAACGATAAAAAATGCTTAGATTTGGGCTGTGGGAGTGGGATTTTAGGTATCGCGATGGCAAAAATGGGAGCAAAAGTCGAGGTTTGCGACATAGATAAATACGCCATAGAGCAGGCGCAAAAAAATTTCGCCCAAAATGGCGTAAGCTATGAAAAAGCGTATATAAGCACACTTGATAGGCTTCTAGCGCAAGATGAAACAATGACAAATCGATACGACATTATTTGTGCAAATATTTTAGCTGATGTGTTGTTGCCTTTGCGCGATGATTTTTTGCGGGCTTTAAAGCACGATTCAAATCCTACTTCAAAGCACACTTCAAATCCCGCAAGCACCACACAAAATCAACCAAAATCCACCAAACGATTGATACTATCAGGTATCATACAAGAAAAAGCAAGACTTATCATTTCACATTTTTGCGCTAAGGATTCTAATTTTGTGCTAATTGATGAAACAAACAAAGATGAATGGGTATGCCTAAATTTTGCTTTATTAGCCTAATTTCTTGCCAAAATATATTATAATTTTGCCTTTAGTCTTTTGACTAGTCTTTTGACACAATAAACATTTTTTAAGAGGAAACAAATGGAACAAAATACACAAAATAACCCACAAAATGGTGGCAAAAAGCCACCTACACCACCGATGAAGCAAAATCCGATTTTACTTTTTATCGTATTTGCTGTGATTGCTATGTTTGTGGTGAAATTTAGCAGTGGCGAATCCACGCTTTTTAGCACCGCTTTTGGTGGTGGCGCGACTCGCAGTGTCGAGTATTATGAGCTAAAACAGCTTATTGCTAGCAGGCAGGTTAGCAATGTAAGTATCGGGCAAACTCTCATCAAAGCAAACGGCATAGATTCTAATGGTGCAAAGATTACTTTTGTGGCGCGAAAAGTGGCTGACCCATCGCTTGTGCCGTTGCTAGAAGAGCATAATATTTCTTATGGCGGATTTAGTGAGAGCAATTTTTTGACTGATATGTTTGGGTGGCTTTTGCCTATTTTTATTTTTCTTGGGCTTTGGATGTTTTTGGCAAGTCGTATGCAAAAAAATATGGGTGGCGGAATCTTTGGTATGGGAAGCTCAAAAAAGCTCGTAAATGCCGAAAAACCAAAAGTAAAATTTGATGATATGGCTGGAAATGAAGAGGCAAAAGAAGAAGTCGTAGAAATCGTAGATTTTCTAAAATACCCCGATAGATATTCTGCTGTGGGGGCAAAAATCCCAAAAGGCGTGCTTTTAGTAGGACCCCCGGGCACGGGTAAAACCCTGCTAGCAAAAGCCGTAGCAGGCGAAGCAAATGTGCCGTTTTTTTCGATGAGCGGAAGTAGTTTTATTGAAATGTTTGTAGGGCTTGGGGCAAGTCGTGTGAGAGATTTGTTTGAAATGGCAAAAAAAGAAGCCCCTAGCATTATTTTTATCGATGAGATTGATGCGATTGGTAAATCTCGTGCCGCAGGGGGAATGGTAGGTGGAAATGATGAGAGAGAGCAAACACTAAATCAACTTCTAGCAGAAATGGACGGATTTGGTAGTGAAAATGCCCCTGTCATCGTGCTAGCCGCGACAAATCGCCCTGAAGTGCTTGACCCTGCATTGCTTCGACCGGGTAGGTTTGATAGGCAAGTATTGGTAGATAAACCAGATTTTAGTGGTAGGCTAGAGATTTTAAAAGTCCATATCAAAGCTGTGAAATTATCGCGTGATGTGGATTTGGAAGAAATCGCAAAACTTACCGCAGGGCTTGCAGGAGCGGATTTGGCAAATATCATCAATGAAGCCGCGCTTCTTGCAGGCAGAAATAATCAAAAAGAAGTATCCCAAAGCAACCTAAAAGAAGCGGTAGAGCGCGGAATAGCAGGATTAGAAAAAAAATCTCGCAGAATCTCTCCAAAAGAGAAAAAAATAGTGGCTTACCACGAAAGCGGACACGCCCTAATCGCTGAAATGACAAAAGGTGCTTCAAAGGTAAATAAAGTCTCTATTATCCCGCGCGGTATGGCAGCACTTGGCTACACGCTAAATACCCCTGAAGAAAATAAATACCTTATGCAAAAACACGAATTATTAGCAGAAGTTGATGTGTTGTTAGGGGGTAGGGCAGCCGAAGATGTATTTTTGGGCGAAATATCCACAGGTGCTAGCAATGACTTAGAGCGCGCCACAGATATATTAAAAGCGATGATAAGCTACTATGGTATGACAAGTGAAAATGGGCTAATGGTGCTAGAAAAGCAACGAAACGCATTTTTGGGTGGTGGCTTTGGTAGCTCTAGGGAATTTAGCGAAAAAACGGCAGAGAGCGTGGATAGCTTTGTGCGGGGTATGCTAGATTCTCGCTTTGCTGAAGTCAAAAAGACGCTAAAAAGCTATGATGGAGCGATAGAGCTAATGGTAAAAGAGCTGTTTGACAAAGAAGTCATCGATGGCTCGCGTGTGCGCGAAATCATCACAGATTTTGAAACAAAAAATAATATGCCAACGCGTATCCTCCCACAAGAAGAGGAAGCATAAAATCTAGCAAAAATCTAAATATGGTAAATCTTGCATTGATTTTGCACTCAAATTTTGTGATAATTTTTGCGATAAAGAAGCCAAAAAGTCAAGCAATGTGTGGTAAGATTTTCTCTGCATAGCTTAAAGATAGGCTAGTATGCTAACCAAAAAAGGAGTCAAAATGAACAACACACAAATCATTACCAAAGAGAGTTTTAATGGACTTTTTGTGTTTGGAGTTTGGATAGTGTTTTGCTGGTTTTTTTGGGGTTGGGGTTCATTTGGTGTGTTTATCGGCATTGTTGGTGGGTTGGCTTGGATTTGGGCTTATAGAAATCCTGAGCGCATAGCCACACAGCAGGGAAAAGACATAATCCTAGCTCCCATAGATGGCTATATCACAAATATTGAGCAATTAGAGAATGGTATTTGCATACATATTAAGGTTGGATTTTTTGATGTGGGGTTGGTGCGTGCGCCCACAAACTGCAAAGAGCTTCATATCTCTAAGCAAGCGGGGCTTTTGGCGTATTTTTCCCCGCTAAATGAAAATCTAAATGAAACCCTGCACGCTAAATGCAAAAATTTTGAGATTATGCTTTTGCCACGCATTTTTAGGCATTCCTCATTTTATGCACCTATCGAATACAAAGCGGGCGATAGAATCGGGTTTATGAAAGTAGGAGAGGTAAAAATGCGCGTTTATGGCAATATCGAAATGATTGCTAGGATTGGGGATAAAACCCAAGCGGGGGTTAGCGTAGTGGGAAATCTACGCTAAATCATAAAATCAAAAACAACACAAAAAGCGTGATTTGAGCTAAAAAATCAATATAGCAAGATTAGATTTTATCAAAGACGCAAAATCACAGCACAAAAACAGCATAAGCTAGATTAAGCATAATGCCAAAATCACGAAATAGCTAGAATCTGATTTTAAGGATAAGGCAATGAATATCAATCCTCTTTTTGTCCTACCAAATCTTTTTACCGCAGGGGGAATTTTTTGCGGTGTGGTAAGCGTGATGCTTGCTTCAAATACTAGATTTGAGCTTGCCGCGTGGCTTATCGTGCTTGCTATGGTGTTTGATGGGCTAGATGGGAGGGTGGCTAGACTTACGCACACTACGAGCAAGTTTGGCGTGGAGTTTGATTCTCTAGCCGATATTGTGGCATTTGGGGTTGCCCCTGCGATGTTGCTTTATTATTATATTCCACAGATTGGCGCAAATTATGGATTTGATGGCGAATACGGGCTATATCGTGTCTTTGTGTGTGCGTTGTTTGTGATTTTTGGTGCGATACGATTAGCGAGGTTTAATGTAACCACAAGCAATATCGAGCCAAATACATTTATAGGGCTTCCCATACCGAGTGCCGCAGTGATTTTGGTGCTTTGGATTTTGCTTGATTTGCGATATGGATTTTTAGCCCCCAAGTTTAGCTACGCGCTTCTTATTTTGGCATTTATTTTAAGCATTTTAATGGTAAGCAATATCCGATACCCTAGTTTCAAAAAATTGCGCTGGAATCTAAAACTATTTGTTATCCTGCTAATCGCCCTTGCGGCGATTATTAGTTCAAAATTTTATGTGGAGATTTTTTGCGCGTTATTAAGCATATATATGCTTTATGGCATTGTGCGTTTTATCGTGCTTATGTGCAAAGTTCTTATTAAAAAATGTTAGAGTTTTTGTGTGAAATCTGTGCAAAAAGCGTGGCACGGATTTTATGTTAGATTCTAAAATTAGATTTTTAAATGTCAAAAATCTAAACGCAGAATCTAGTTTTGTAAAAAGGAAAATCAAATGAAAAACACAACTAATGATAGAATCATCATTTTTGATACGACATTACGAGATGGCGAGCAAAGCCCGGGGGCTTCGATGAATATCGAGGAAAAAATCCAAATCGCATTGCAATTAGAAAAACTAGGCGTAGATGTGATAGAAGCGGGGTTTGCAGCCTCTAGTCCCGGGGATTTTGAAGCCATAAACCAAATCGCCCAAAGGCTTACCACCACGAGTGTTTGCTCCCTAGCGAGAGCACTAGATAGCGATATAGAGTCCGCTGCAAAAGCGATAAAACCAGCCAAACTAAAGCGAATCCACACTTTTATCGCCACAAGCCCCATACATATGCAATACAAACTAAAACTCCCTCCAAATGAAGTCATAAAGCGCGCGATAAATGCCGTGAAATTGGCAAAATCTTTGTGCGAAGATGTAGAGTTTAGCTGTGAAGACGCGCTTAGAAGCGATATAGGGTTTTTAAAAGAAATCTTGCCAGCGGTGATAGAAGCAGGGGCTAGCACGATAAATCTACCCGATACTGTGGGCTATCGCTTGCCAAATGAGATTGGGGCGTTTATGGGCGAAATCTATGCGTTTTTGCAAGATAGGGTAGGGGATAAGGCATTGTTATCTACGCATTGTCATAATGATTTGGGGCTAGCTGTGGCAAATTCTATCGCAGCGATTCAAAATGGCGTCCGTCAAGTAGAATGCACCATAAACGGCTTAGGCGAGAGAGCTGGAAATACCGCGCTAGAAGAAATTGTAATGATACTAAAAACGCGCAAGGATTTATTTGTGCAAGATTTTGCAAACAAATCCACAAAATCCGCAAAAACAAATACAAAATCAAATGCGCAAAAAACCGCGCTTGATACGCGCATAAACACCAAAGAGATTTATGCCACAAGCAAGCTAGTTGCAGACATCACAGGTATCCGCCCCCAGCCAAATAAAGCAATCGTTGGCAAAAATGCCTTTGCGCACGAGAGTGGAATCCATCAAGATGGCGTGCTAAAAAACCCACAAACTTATGAAATAATGCGTCCTAGCGATATTGGCATACCTAGTTTTAGTGGTTTAGTGCTTGGCAAACATTCGGGCAGGGCGGCATTTAGAGATAAAATCAAAGATTTAGGATTTTCATTAAGCGATGATGAAATCCAAGTGGCTTTTGAAAAATTTAAGCAACTTTGCGATAGCAAAAAAGAAGTCTTTGATGAGGATATTAGCGCGATTTTGCGCGAACAATCAAGACATATCCCACAAATCTTTAGCCTAAATCAGCTTCAAGTGAGCGCGTGTAGCAGTGGCAAATACTGCGCTGCTGTAAGCATAAGCAAACTAGAATCTAAAAACGCTTCAAAACCCTCCAAAGAATCTAAGCAAGCAAAAGATTCTAAAAAATCTAACGCGAAATATTCTGCAATCGAATATAATGATTGTGCGCTTGGGAATGGAGCGGTGGATTGCGTGCTAAAAAGCATTGATAGGATTAGTAGCATTAGCGGGCATTTGCTTGAATACAAAGTAGAATCCGTAAGCAAAGGCAAAGACGCTCTAGCAAAAGTCGTAGTCAAAGTAGCCTTTGAGGACGCAAAAAGAGCGATGATGGGGCACGGCATAGACATTGACACGATGAGTGCGACTGCCAAAGCCTATATTTCCGCGCTAAATAGCTATATTTCGATGAAAGAGTTTTTGAAATAACGCCCTATTTTGCGTAAAAAGAGTTTTTGGATTTTAAGATTTTATGATGAAAAATGCTAGCTTAGAAAATGCAAAATCTAATGAGGGTTTAGCCGATAGATTTTGCATTGCTAGATTTTATATCGATGGTATGAGCTGCTCTGCGTGTAGTGCGAGCATACAGAGGGCATTAGAGCGCAGAGATTTCATCAAATCCGCACAGATAAACCTAATCGCAAAATCCGCTATCATTAAATACGACAATCAAAAAGCGGATTTAAGCGATATTTTTGCCATCATTTCTAAGCTAGGTTTTAGCCCATATTTAGCGCAATCTAGCACGCAAGAAACCCCAAAATCTAATCTAAAATTTAACAAAACTAACCCAAAATCCCCGCAAGATTTTCCTAAATCCACCCAAAATATTTTTTCAAATCAAACCCAAAATCCAACCCAAAATTTAGCTAAAAATTTAGCCCAAAATCAAACCCAAAATCCCTCCAATATTTTTGCTCAAATATTTACCAAAATCAAATCCCTCATCGCCACATTTAACGCACTTGATAAAAAGTTTTTACCCCCCAAAATCCGCGTTTTTATTAGCATTATCACCACGCTTTTTGTGCTTTATCTCTCAATGTTTCCTATGTTTGTGGAAATGCTTGTTGAAACATTTGGGTTTTTTAGCGATTTTTCGCTTATTTCGCCATTTGATGATGTGTGGGTAAATATTACCGCACAGATTGTTTGCGCGCTTGTTGTCGCACACATCGGCAGAGATTTTTATTTCAAAGGTTTTGCCACTCTTTTTGCCAAAACTCCCACTATGGATTCTCTTATCGCCATTAGCACCACAAGCGCGTTTGTGTATAGTTTGTGGCTGTTGTTTGGCGTTGAAAATGCACATTTGCACGAAGTGCCACATTTATATTTTGAAAGCATTTGCGTGATTATCACATTTGTATTTTGTGGCAAAACCTTAGAATCTAATGCCAAAACAGAGGCAAATGAAGTCATAAACGCCCTTTTGTCGCGCAATGCAAAAAATGCTATAAAACTAAAATCTAGCAATATACATTTGACAAACAATGAAATATCTGTGCCTGTGGGGGAGATAAAAGAGGGCGATTTGTTAAAGATTTTGCCATTTAGCTTTATCCCTGTTGATGGGGTGGTGGAGAGTGGGAGTTGTGCGATTGATGAGTCAAGCCTAAGTGGCGAAATCTTGCCCGTGCCAAAAAGCATAAATTCCCCTCTTTTTGCAGGCTCGCTAAACACTTCTTGCGCGTTTGTGATGAGGGCTACTTCTAGCGCGGAGCATAGCACGCTAAGCGCGATGATAGCACTTGTAGAGGAAGCTATCACTTCAAAGCCAAATATCTCGCGCATAGCCGATAAAGTCGCTAGCGTGTTTGTGCCAGCTGTGATTTTTGTTGCGCTTGTTGCGGGGGGGATTTGGAGTGTGGCAAAGGATTTTAGTTTTGGATTTGAGATTTTTATAAGCGTGCTTGTGATTTCTTGTCCGTGTGCTTTGGGGCTAGCCACGCCATTAGCCGTGATGATAGGCAATGCTTTGGCAAACAAAAATGGCATATTTTTTAAAAACGCACAAAGTTTTGAAATCGCTTCAAAAGTAAATAACGCCGTGTTTGACAAAACAGGCACGCTCACAGAATCTAGGCTAAAAGTGTGTGAAATCTTATCTTTAAGCGAACTATCAAAGCAAGAGATTTTAGCACTTAGCGCGGGGCTAGAGAGTGGGAGTGAGCATATCATCGCAAATGCGATTTTATCTCACGCCAAAAACGCAAAACTCGCCACACGCGATACGCACGCCACACGCGATTTGAAAGAAAACTTAACATTTCTAAAATGTGAATTTAGCGATTTTGTAGCGTATGCGGGGCTAGGGATAAAAGCGACATTGAAAGGATTTGATTTTTTGGATTTGAGCGCAAAATCTAGCGTAGATTCTAGCAAAGAGTTTTCATCAAAATCTAGCGACACAAAATCTACAAAATCTAACATAAAATCTAATTTGGATATGTTTCAAAAAGGGCAGATTTTTGCGCTTGGAAGTGCGAAGTTTTTTAATGAGCTAGATTCTAGCGTGAGGCTAGATAGTTTGGAAGCCACCACGCAAAAAGAGGCGATTTGCGTGTATTTGGGCGTGCAAAAAGAGAAATCTTATAAGATTTTGGGAGCGATTTATCTGCAAGATAGCATTAAGCCTACTGCCTTGCCCCTCATAGACGCGCTAAAAAGCCAGCATATCACACCGCATATCCTAAGTGGCGATGCCCTGCCAAATGTAAGACGCGTAGCAAACGCGCTCAAAATCAATCATTTTTTAGCACAAGCTAGCCCAAAAGATAAGCTAGAATTTATCCAAAATCTAAAAAATTCTAAAGACACACAAAATCATTTTGCGCAAAATGATTTTATACAAAATGATTCTACGAAAAACGATTTTGTGCAAAAAGATTTTGAGCAAAAAGATTCTACGCCACGCATAAATTGGCTAGCACAAAAAAAAGATTCTACTCAAATCATAATGATGATAGGCGATGGAATCAATGATGTGGGGGCATTGCAAGCTAGCGATATTTCTGTGAGTTTTAAAGAGGCTAGCGAGGTTAGCGAAAAAAGCGCGGATATTATCATTTATAACCACGATTTAGGCAAAATCTATTATGCGATTTTGCTAAGCAGGGCTGTGCTAGCAAATATCAAACAAAATCTTTTTTGGGCTTTTTGTTATAATGCGCTTTGTATCCCCATAGCTTGTGGGGTGCTGTATGGATTTGGAGTGCTGCTAAATCCTAGTTTGGCGGCATTTGCGATGAGTGCTAGCTCTCTTAGCGTGGTTTTAAATGCGCAAAAATTGTGGAGATTTAATGCAAAATTTGGGCAAAAATATGTTAAAAATTTGCCACCAAAAGAGCAAGAATCACAAAAATAGATTTTACAAAAAGGAGCACAAATGCAAAATCTTAGTCTAAAAGTCGGTGGCATTCATTGCCAAAACTGCGCTAGCAAGATAGAAGCAGTGCTAAAAGGCATAAAAGGCGTAAAAAACATCGAAGTAGAAATCATCAAAAATGAGGGCTATGGAAATGTCAAAATCGATTTTACCTCGCCTGCAAGCATAGAAATGATAAAAGAGGAAATCCTAGATTTTGGCTATGAAATCTTAGAATAATGCCAAATGCGCAAAATCTTAAAAAAGCATTAAAGCCATAGTGCTACAATATTGCATTTTATTTAACTCTAAAATCCAAAAAAGGCAATACAAAAGGCAATAAATGATACCTGATAAACTCCCCAAAGTAACGATAAAATCCTTTTATACGCGATTTTATCCATACATAAAAAAATATTTTTTCTTGTTTTTTTTAGTGATTTTAACTAGCGGGATAACCGCAGCTGGGCAGGCTGGCTCGGCATATCTTATTAAGCCTGCGCTAGATGATATATTTCTAAACAAAGACACATATATGTTAAAGTTAGTGCCATTTTTGGTGGTGCTAGCATATTTTGCCAAAGGTGCTGGAGCTTATGCGCAAGGCTTTCTTATCACTTACATAGGTTCAGATATTGTGCGGAGAATCCGCGAAGATGTCTTAGAGCATGTGTTGCGACTAGATTTGCAGTTTTTTAACAAAATGCGCACAGGCGAGCTACTCTCACGCGTAACGGGCGATATAGAAATGGTGCGCGCTGCGGTTACAAACTATTGCACGGATTTGGTGCGCGAGGCTTTTACGATTTTAGCCCTTATCATAGTAGTGATTTATCAAAGCCCTATGCTTGCGTTTTATTCCTTTGTCGTGCTTCCTTTTTCTGTCGTGCCTGTGCTGATTTTGATGCGTCATGTCAAGCGATTGACCCGCAAAGGCGTGAATAAAGGTGCTGATATTGCCTCAAAACTAACCGAAGTGCTTAGCAGTGCTGAAATCATAAAAGCAAATAATGGCGAACAATTAGAGCTAGAGCATTACAAAAAAGAAAATCAAATCCTTTTCAAACTCGGCATAAAAGGCGCGTTAATCGGCGGAATCAACTCGCCTTTAATGGAATTGCTCGGGGCTATTGCCATTGGCATAGTGATTTTTGTAGGGGGCAATGAAGTCATACAGGGCAGAATGACGGTGGGTGAGTTTGGGGCATTTACTGCGGCATTATTTATGCTTTGGACGCCTATTAAGCGATTGGTTGGGATTTTTATGGGATTTCAAAGCGCGCTTGTGGCAGGGGAGAGAATCGCATATCTTATGGATTTGCGTCCTACTATAATCGATGGAAAAAACACTTTGCAAAAACCCATAAAATCCATAAAAGTAGAAAATGCCAAACTACGCTATGATGAAGTAGCCGCGCTAAATGGCGTAAGCATAGAAATATCAAGAAATGAAATCATAGCCCTTGTAGGCAAATCTGGCAGTGGCAAAAGCTCTTTGGTAAATATGATTTTGCGACTTTATGACCCAAGTGAGGGGAGGATTTTGATAAATGGAGAGGATTTGCAGGGCTTTACGCAAAAATCTGTGCGCGATAATGTAAGCATTGTTACGCAACGAATCTTTATTTTTAATGACACTATTGCGGCAAATGTCGCCTATGGAAGCGAAATCGATAAAGAGCGCGTGATAGACGCGCTAAAAAAAGCACAAATGTTAGATTTTGTGCAAAGTATGGAAAATGGCATAGATTCTAAATTAGATGAGTTTGGCACAAATCTAAGTGGTGGACAACGACAGAGAATCGCTATCGCAAGGGCGATTTACAAAGATAGCGATGTGCTAATTTTTGATGAGGCGACTTCTGCGCTAGACATAAAAACAGAGGAAGAAATACGAAAAACCATAGAATCTATCAAAAAAGATAAGCTAATCATTTTAATCGCCCACCGCCCTAGCACCATTTCCCTAGCACATAGAATCTATCATTTAGAAAATGGGCTTATCACGCATATAAACACGCCTGAAGAGTTTTTCCGTGATGAAAAATTGCGAGAAATGCTAGAAAAAGAGCAAGAAAACAACGAAGCAAAATCATAAAATAAGGTTGCAAAAAAAAGCGGCAAAATAAGAGATAAATAATGAAATATCACATAAATCTTGATACTTTTTTGATTTCAGATTCTCATTTTGGGCATAAAGCCGTGATGAAAAAAGAGCCATCACGCAAAGTCGCGCTAAAAAAAAGCCCTTTTAAGGTGTTTGAGGATTTGAGCGTGTATGAGTGGAATACGGTGGTAAATCGAGGCGATAAAGTCTTGCATTTGGGGGATTTGTATTTTGGCGATGGGTATAAATATCTGCCAAAGCTAAGCGGGGATAAAATCTTGCTTGTGGGGAATAATGATATTGGGAAGTTTGAGCGCGTGCAAGAAATGGAGGATTGGCAAGTGTGCGCTAAGCTAAAACTGCAAATCCCGCACAAAAAGCACATTTTGCGCAGGCTTGTCGAAAAATTTGGCAAAGCGCAAGTAAAAAATATTTATGCAAACGCGATTGTGCTTGACATTGGCAAAGAGCGCGTAATGTTTAGCCATTTTCCCGTGATGAATAGAAAATCAAATGATAGATTTTGGCAGGCTAGAGATGTGCTAGATGAAGCGTATCGCTTGAGTGAATGCTCCCTAAATATCCACGGACATACGCATACAAAAAAAACGCATAATAAATTTTGCATAAATGTGAGTTGCGAAGAGACGCAGTTTCGCCCTGTTAGGCTATCTCAAGTGCTAGCTATGAAGTAGATTTTGCAAGTAGAATTTGTAAATAGATTTTGTAAATAGATTTTGCATTTTATGATTGACATACGATTGTCATAAAATCTTTGCATACTAAAAATTCACACTTATCCCGCTTTTTAGCCCGAAAAATTCATTTTTTTGGTAGGATATTTGCCTGCCATATTGATAATTATGCGGGGAAAATAGATTGTGATACAATGCCCCCTCCACAAACAAATCCACATTTTTATACACGCTTATGCCCAAAAATAGGGAAAATCCACTATCAAATCCGCGATTATTTTTCACCATATCATAATACATTGTGTAATCTGCCACTATCTTTGCTCTAGGGATTTTAGCGATAAATCCACTTTTTAATCCAAACGCTACATTATGGATTATCTCATAACGATATTCTAAAAAAGGCAATGCAAAAAATGCGATTTGATAGTGTTGATTGCCTCCATAAGTGCCAAATCCTAGCCCAAGATTGATATTTGGATATAGCCTTGTTTGGTGGTTTGGCTCTTTTGCGTAGGTTTTGGTGGCTTTATCATAATCATAAAAATTTGGCAAAAACGAAATGTTTAGCAATTTTGATGGTTGGCGCGTGCGGATAGTGTCATTTATAGAATGCAAATGCAACAATTCGATTTTAGATAAAAATCCTTTTGCATAAGTTTGTCCCCTGCTATTTTGCAGCATAGCTAACCCCGCTTGCAATGATAAAATCCTAGATTCTATAAATTCTTTATAAGCATTATCCGCGTTTTTTATGTCTGAATAAATAGGATAAAATGACAAAAATGCCATATTTGGATAGCTGTATCCAAAAGAGATTTTAGAGTTTTTATAGGATTCTAACACTTTATTTGTGCCAAATTTTTTGACAAATGATTTTTTGCGTTCAGGCAGTAGCACTTCATCTAGTCCGATTTTTTCTTTTTTCTCTAAGTGTTGCAAATATTGCGCAGGCGTGCTAAATAGCTTTTTGGAGTGATAAATATTTTCCAAATCTAGCACACCCAAAATCTTTTCTATGCCATTTGTGCAATTATGTTTTATAAATGAATATTTGATTTGCTTATCTTTTAGCTCCCATAAATGCAGGGCAAACAACCCCAAATCCTCTTTGCTAGCTTTCACTTCATAGCGATAAATCGACCGTTTATCATCGTTTAGATATTGACTAGCGGTGCTAGCATAAGGCGATAGGGCGTAATATCCTTTTAGATTTCCAACTATCGCACGGATATAATCTAGCGGGTTAAAAAATTCGCTCATTGTGGCATAATAGCTCATTGAATAATCTTGGATTTGCCCTTTGGTGCGTGAAAAAGGCATATCATCAAACACCCTTTTGATGTCTTTTTGCATAGTCCCTTGCAAATGCAAAAATAAATGTCCCATAGATGAGCCCGGATATATATCACTCTCTGCGGCAAATTCTATAAAGACTTTTTCCAAAGGCACAATATCTAAAAAATCTTGCAAATCGCTACATTTGCTTGTATCTATCATTTTTTCAAAAATACGCAACCACTCATCGCTAATGCCATAAATATTGGCATTTTGCGTGATATATTTTTTGATTGCTTGCATTCGCGCAGGATAGGCACACGCGATAGATTCTGCATTAGAATCCTCACTAAAATCTGCGATAGATTCTGCATAAAAATTAGCATTAGAATCTACATAAAAAATAGTGTTAAGATTTTGCGCAAAAAGCTTTTGCAATGTAGCTTCATACTCGCTTTTTGGATTTTTATGTCCTTTTTTGTGTAGGAAAAAAGGGGAGGTTTTGTGGATACTTGATTTGTATTTGCCATAGTGCAAAAGCGTGCGCCATTCTTGTGTGGCGTATATAGGCAACGCAAGTAGTTTTTCAAACAATGGATTTAATAAATCATTTGAAAGATTTTGAGTAGATTTTGTTTTAAGGTTAGAATCTTTTGTGAAATCTTTTTGGCTAGTAGCCAATAAACTAACATCTGCAAAGCAATGATATAAAAAGCATTGCCCTAGTATCAGCGCACTAGGGACAATGCGAAAAAATTTGCGCAAAACGCAGGATAAAGTAAAATCTAGCAAGTTAGGTTATTTCTTTTCGGAAACAGGGACGATAAATGTTGGATTCCCATAAGTCCACATACTCCCTGATGCGCCGTCCGTTGTTGAGCCAAAAGTCCCCATTGAAAGTATATTTCCCCAAAACCAACCGCTTACATTGTGCTTTCCTTTGATGATAAGTAATGTATCTTCATAATTAGGATTATCCATTTCTAGCACTCTAATTGTGGCACCGTGTTTGCGAGATATTTTGATTTCAGCTGGGATATTTATTTTTTGTCCATCTACTTCTGCCAAAACAGGCTTGCCGTTTGAAGTGGTAATGGTAACGCTTTGTTTTGTGCCATTTGAAGTAAGAGCACAGCCTGAAAAAATAGAGCCAACGATAAAAGCACTTGATACAAGCGCGACAAAAGCAACTTTTTTTGCACATTTTGAGTATTGCATTGCAAAATCCTTTAAGATAAGATATAAAACAAAGGGCATTCTACAAAAAAAAAAAAAAACGCTTGGTAAGATAACAGATAAAATGTTGGGAGGGATTTTGTGAGGTTGGCTGTTGTTTTGGGGTTAGGCATTTTTGGGTAGAATCGCTTTTTTTACATTGCCTAGCGTTTTGTATAATCCGCGTTTGCATAATCTCTTTTGTATGATTTTATGCGTAATTTTTATCTAAGGAAGCACAATGAAAAATCCACAAAACAAAATCCAAACAAAACTACAAAATCTACAAAGCAAAATCTTGCAAATAAAACCACTGCAAACAAAACTACTTAAAACCAATTTTTTGCAAACGCAACTTTTGCAAAAAACCCCTTCACGCAAGCAAAGATTGCAAATAAATATCCAAAAAAAAGTTCAAAAACTTAGCGGGATTATTGTGTGTGTGATTTTTTCTAGTGTCTTGGTATTGGCACAAAGCACCTCACAAAGCGCGACACAAACAAGCACGCAAAATCAAACACAACAAAGCACGCAAAAAGCTACGCAAAATCAAACCAAAAAAACCACACAAAATCCTGCCAAAAACCAAAAAAACACCACTGCCAAAAATCAACAAAATCCATCTAAAACCCCCCAAAATCCTACAAAAAATCCAGCTCAAAACCAATCCACAACCGCCCCGCCCAAAAGCCAAACCCCCCTTACTTCCCCTAGTCGTATCAACGCCCAAACGCCACATATCGCATACAATGGCACGACATATATTTTTACTAGCGATGAGGAAAATCCAAAGCCATTAAAATTTGGCACAAAAAGTATTTTTTGGCTAGCACACCCTACAAAAGCAGGCTCAAAAATCGCACTTGTAAGCGTGCCTTATCGTGCAAACTTAGGCAAAGTCGTGCTAAAAGAAGGGTTAGTTTTGGAAGTAAAAGCGGCAAACTATAAAAAAGAGCAAATCACCGTAACAGATACTTCAAAAGTCCGCCCCAACAAAGAGCAACAAGAGCGCGTAGCACGCGAGCTAGAAGAAGCAAACAAAATCTACCTAACGCGCACGCCAAAACGGCTATGGAGCGAAAAATTTGAGCTACCTTTGGGAAGCGTGATAACGAGCCATTATGGCAATGCTAGAATCTTTAATGGCGAGGTAAAAAGCTACCACGCGGGGACTGATTTTCGCGCGATGATAGGCACGCCCATAAAGGCTGCAAATGACGGAAAAGTGGCGTTGGCAAAAGAGCGATTTATGTCGGGCAAAAGTGTGATAATCGACCACGGAGAGGGGATTTATAGTGCGTATTTTCACTGCAGTGAGCTAAAAGTCCAAGTCGGGCAAAGTGTGAAAAAAGGGGAAATCATCGCGCTAAGTGGCGATACGGGCAGGGTTAGCGGAGCGCATTTGCATTTTTCGATGATGATACAGGGCGTGAGTGTCGATGCCCTGCATTTTATCACCACGCTAAACGCGCTATTTGAGTAGAATCAAAATCTAAAAATCTAAAATCCAAAAATCAAAATCCGCAAAACTAAAATCTAGGCAAAATTTACGCAAAATCTATGCGATAAAATCCACATTTGCGACAAAAATCATATTTGCGATAAAATCCCCATTTCAAACATAAACCATTAGTTTATAATCCCCTTTTTTGGCAATAGCAGTGCGACAACTAGCACGACTGCCATCATTATGGTTACATAGATAAAAAACCCATTTTCTATCCCAGCGTTTTTAAAATTTAGCGCGACATATTGTGCCGAGCCACCAAAAATCGCATTTGGTATCGCATAGCCAAATCCTGTGCCAAGTGCGCGAATGTGCATAGGAAAAAGTTTTGCTTTAAAAATACCAGCCACTGAAGTATAAAAGCTAAGAATCACAAACAGCGACATTATCACACCAAATGCAAAAAATGGATTCCCGCTTAATCCAGCCTTGACAAGTAGCATAAATAGCGGATAGATTCCACACATCGCCAAAGCCGCAAAGATAATAAGCGAGCGTTTATGCCCGATTTTATCCCCTAGCAAGCCAAAAAGAGGCTGCATAATCATAAGAAAAAATAGCGCGCAAAGCATAATGCTATTTGAAGTAGCTGTGCTTATGTGTGCAGAATTTATCATAAAAGTTTTTGTATAAGTCGTAATGGTATAAAACGCTAGAGAGCCACCTGAAGTGATACCCACCACTAGCAAAAATGGCTTCCAGCTCTGCAATAAGGCTTTTAGCGTGCCTCTATCTTCGTGCTTGTCTAAATCCTGCGCGCTTTCTGTCATAATGCTACGCACAAAAAGCGAGCCTAACGCTAAGATTCCCCCTACGACAAATAATACCCTCCACGCCCACTCTTTCATCTCTGCTTCGGTGTAGAAAAATAGCATTATGCTTATGCTTGCTACGGCTAGCAACTGCCCGCCGATAAGCGTAACATACTGAAATGATGAGTAAAATCCGCGCCTCCCCTCGCTTGCTAGCTCGCTAAGATAAGTCGCTGCGATGCCATACTCACCGCCTACGCTAAGCCCTTGAATCAGTCTAGCGATAAGCAAAAATAGCACGGCAAATTCGCCCACGCTATCTTTGCTAGGCAAAAACGCTATCATAAATGAGCCAAATGCCATAAGCACCACTGAAATCACCATAGAGGATTTTCGCCCGATTTTATCCGCCAAAGAGCCAAAAAGCCAAGAGCCAATCGGACGCATAAAAAACCCAAGCGCAAAGATTCCAAATGCGTTTATTTGCTGAATGGTTGGGTTTGCTGAAGTAGAAAATGTATGCGCGAAATACACCGCGCTAAATGCGTATATATAGAAGTCAAACCATTCTACGAGATTGCCAGAGCTTGCGGCGATTATGGAGCGGATTTTGGCTGATTTTGGTATGTCGTTTGGTGTGTTTTGAGAATCGTGCCTGCGTGAATTGTTGTTTGAGGTGTTGTGTAAAGTATTGTGTGAAGTTTGCATTATTTTAATGTCCTTTATGTGAAAATTTAGTGCAAAAGTGCGAACTTTTAGAATCATTTAGAATCTAAGATTCTTAAAAAATCATAACCGATAGATTTTAAATACAACAAATTTTATATATTTTTGACGCGGATTTTTTGTGTCAAGGTTACAAAAATGCACAAAAATGCAAGATAGCGTGGGTAGCGCAAGATTTGATTTTGGCAAGATTTTGTTTGCCAAGTTTTAGTTTGTTAAGATTTCCATAAAAACAACGCCTTATAATGCCTTATTTTTAGCGCACAAAGCGGATACCTAGACCGATTCTGTGGGCAAAAGTGTTGTATTCATAGAGTATGTCGCCATAGCCTACAAAATATTGCAAATATAGCCCATAATATTCATTTATCTTATAAGTGTAGCTAGTGCGCAAATATGGGGTAGGGTGGGGCTTAGATACATTATAAGGGGGCTGGACTATGCCCAAAATCCCGCCTACTTTAATATCAGCTAAATGCCTGCCATAGCGCATATTTACCTTTGCTTCAAGGATTCCTAAATATTTATAAATATCGCGATTTTCGCTATAAAATCTTGTAGGCAAAAACCCCTCTATATCCAACCCCCAATGCTTGCTAGAAAATCTAGCCTTTATGATAAATCTATCGCTTCCCCTGCTTCTGTCGGCGATTCCGCCTTGTTCTTTGTTTATTTCGCCATTGCTGATATGTCGCCACCCTGTCGTAATCTCTTTGAGAGGGAATCTTTTGGGAGAAATGCTACTAGGGCGATAGGTAAGCAAAAATTCTGGCTCAAAATCATTATCGCGCATAGGCGAGCTAGCTTTTTCATTGAAAAGCTGAAAATAAAATGTGTTGGTAAAAGCAAGGTAGAAACTCAAATTTTTGTGGAAAAATTTTGGAATCACAGGCACGCGGAAACTTATCTGCCCTTTTAGCTCGCCACGGATATATTGCGGATTTCTCATAGGCGTTAGGTTATAAATATACAAAAAATAAGTATCCCGCCAATGCTCTAGCCACAAAAACGCGGTATTTTCTTTTGGATAGACAATCGCATCTGGCGTAACTTTGCTATCGTTAGTTTTTGCATTGTCGTCATCGTTGTCATTGTGAGAATCTGTGGCGTTGTCAAAAGTTTCAAAATCGTGGGAATAAACCCCTTCTTTTGCATAATGGGTTTTTTCTTTGGATAACGCTTCGCAGTCCGTTGGGTTGGCGTCATTGCGAGAATTTGCGACTTTGTCAAAAGTAGCAAATTCGTGGCAATCTATTTTATTAGGTTTGTCAAAAGCGTGTTTTGCGCTTTGTGGATTTTGTGGATATAGATTGCCACGCTCGCGTTGCTCGCTCGCAATGACGGAATGGTTGTCGTCATTGAAAAAATTTGCATTGCCGTCATTGCGAGCAATTAGATTTTGCATTTTTGCAAAATCTAATGCGTGGCAATCTATTGATTCTATATTGCATTGTGGATTTTGCTTGCGCAACTGCGCCCACTCGCGCTTACGCGCTGAATCGCTACTTCGTAGCTGTGGGCTTGTGCCACGCAAGTTTTGCGACTCGCTTACAATGACAGAATCAATAGATTTTAGCGCAGAGTTACTCTCTCTCTCTCTCTCTCTCTCTCGTTTTGCGGATTTATATGTTGATTTTGCAATGTAGAATCAACACAAAGGATAGAATCACAAGCCAATCTAAAATCAGGCAATCTAAAATCTACCCCCATAGAAAATGTGCCAAAGAAAAATATCGCAAATAATACAATCAAAAAGCGATTTTGTAAGTGTTTGATTTGTGCTGTATTGTCCATATTTTGCCTTTTTTGAAGTTTTTTTAGATTGGTTTGTGAGGTTTTGTGTTTGGATTTTTGGCGATTTGATTTTACGCTTTTTCCATAGGTCGCCATAGATTAGATTTTTAACTAAGATTTAAAAAAACTCGCAAATTATACAAAAAATCCTTTGTTTTTTAAGTGTTTTTGAGTAAGTATCATTTTTTATTAGATTCTCATTAGTGAGAATGTAGGAAAATTTGAGGCAAAATCTAGGCGATAAAGGAGCGCAAAAATGAGTGCAAAAGTGGATATGAATATGTTTAGAGAATACGATATTCGCGGGATTTTTGGGGAAAATCTAAGCCAAGAAGTCGTGCAAGGCATAGGCGTAATGCTAGGAAAATATATCAAAACAAACGGGGGAGAATCCGTAGCCATAGGCTATGACGCTAGGACGCATTCGCCCATACTATATGAATGGCTAAAAGATGGCTTTATACAAAGCAAAATCAAAGTGTATTTTATGGGTATGATTCCAACGCCTGTGGCGTATTTTGCGACATTTGCAAGCGAAAAATTTGCAAACGCAAATATCACAAGCTCGGTAATGATAACAGGTAGCCACAATCCGCCACAATATAATGGGTTTAAAATCACCATTGATAAAAAGCCTTTTTATGGCGAGGATATAAAAAAGATAGGGCAGGAGTTGGCAAATAATATTGATTCTATGGATTTTGGCACGCAGAGTGAAAAAGCGCAGAATCTAGACGCGCTAAAAAGCTATGAGGATTTTTTGGTGGAGCATTTTGCTAGGCTAAAAGATTTTCCATACCAAATCGTGCTTGATTATGGCAATGGTGTGGGGGCGTTGGGATTAGAAAATGTGCTAAAAAGGCTAAATATCAAGCATACAAGCCTATATGAAAACCCTGATGGCACATTCCCAAACCACCACCCAGACCCCAGCGAAAAGAAAAATCTAACTGATATTTTGAAATATATGGGGGAGCATAAAACCCCTATTGGAATCGCATTTGACGGCGATGCGGATAGAATCGCGCTAATGACGCAAAATCATCTCTACAAAGGCGATGAAATGGCGATTTTGTTTGCACGAAATATCGCCAAAACCACGCCAAATCCGACTATCATAGGCGAAGTAAAATGCTCTCAAATAATGTATGATGAGATAAACTCATTTGGCAGGGCAATAATGTATAAAACAGGGCATAGCAACCTAAAAGTAAAGCTAAAAGAGCTAGATGCGCAAATGGCAGCAGAGATGAGCGGGCATTTGTTTTTTAATGATAGGTATTTTGGCTATGATGATGCGCTATATGCGGCTTTAAGGGCGTTGGAGTTGTTTTTAGATTCTACGCCTAGCGAGGTAGAATCTAGTATTTTGTCATTGCCAAAGCTGTATTCTACCGATGAGGAAAAAATCTCCACTACTGAAGAAGCGAAATTTACCCAAATCGCAAATCTAAAAGAGCGACTAAGCGCGATAGCACGCGATAGCCGAGACATCACCATACATACAGAATCACATCGCAAGTTTCCGCGAATCTGTGAGATAATCGACATTGATGGGGTGCGGGTGGTGTTTGAAAATGGCTGGGGGCTAGTGCGAGCTAGCAACACTACGCCCGTGCTTGTAACGAGGTTTGAAGCAAAATCTAAAGAGGAATTAGAGCAGTATAAAAACGCGATTTTTTCGGTGCTAAGGGGGTGTTAGTCGCTTTTTTTTTGTTTTATGTGATTTTGAATCTTGTTGGTTTTTGCGCTTAGTTTTGTTTTTGTTATCGATTTTATGTTGAAATCCCTAGTGCAAAATCGCCTTTAATCGTTTAAAAACTTGCCAAAAATAATGTTTAATCTGCGAGGTAAAAACTAGGCAAAAAAGGGCAATGTAGGACAAAAATCGCGTAAAATAGCCTAAAAATAGGGGAAAAATCGCATTTTTTTGTAAAATTTTGCGCAAAATCCTTGATTTTAGAAAAAAAATTGTATAGAATAAGCACGCTTTAAATTTCACCTCAAAGGAGACACGATGAATAAAGCAGAGTTTGTAGAACTTGTAAAAGACGCTGGCAAGTTTTCAAGCAAAAAAAGTGCAGAAGACGCAGTAAATGCTTTCGTAGCAGCTGTAGAAAAGGCTCTTAGCAAGAAACAGTCTGTTGAGCTAGTTGGTTTTGGTAAATTTGAAACCGCTTTGCAAAAAGGCAAGTCTGGTAAAGTTCCCGGAAGCAACAAAACTTACAAAACTGCGGACAAACATGTTCCTAAGTTTAAACCCGGTAAGAGCTTGAAAGACCTTGTAGCTAAGGCTAAAAAGTAAGTCTTTTCCCCCATTTATTTGGGGCTTGCCCCATTTATTTGGGGCTTGGGGCTTGTCCCCGTAGCTCAGCTGGATAGAGCGTACGATTCCTAATCGTAAGGTCGTGGGTTCAAATCCCGCCGAGGACACCACTTTTTGACTTCTTTTCACTTCTCTAAAATACTCTTAATAAAATCCACAACAAATCAAAATCACATAAAGCAAGACTAAAAAATCTAATGTAAAAAAAGGTTTAAAAAAATGATAGACGCTTTTGCGACAAATCTAAAAACTATCCAAAACAAAATCCAAACAATTTCCAAACAATACGCACAAAAACACGACATAAAATCTCACAATATCAAACTTATCGCCGTTTCAAAATACCATAGCATAGATGAGATTTTGGCTATGCACTCTTTGGGGCAAAACTCTTTTGGGGAAAATAAAGTCCAAGATTTGAAAACAAAAATTAGCCAAATAGATTTTAGCAAGAATTTTGAATGGCATTTTATAGGCTCGCTTCAGCGCAACAAAATAAACACCCTTCTCTCATTAAATCCCGCATTGATTCACTCCATAGATTCTCTAAATCTAGCCTATGAAATAGATAAAAAATGCAAACAACTAGGCAAAATCCAACCTATACTTCTCCAAGTAAATAGCGCAAATGAGCCTAGCAAACACGGATTTGACTTAAAAAACGCAAAAGAGGCATTTCTAAAAATCAAAGAAAGCACAACAAATCTAAATCTATGCGGGATAATGACTATCGGCGCACATAGCGAGGACAAAAGCAAGATAGAGGATAGCTTTGCGCGCACAAAAAAACTGCACGACAGCCTAGAAAAATATGGCTCTAGCGTGCTGTCTATGGGTATGAGTGGGGATTTTGAGCTAGCATTGCAAAATGGAGCAAATATGCTTCGCATAGGTTCTGCGCTTTTTAGGCATTAGATTTTGTAAAAACGCGTTAGATTTTGCGACAAAAAATCTAAAAATATAGTTTTTGCAATTTTTATGATTTTATGACAATAAAAAATACATTTTCGCAGAATCACGCATTAAAAGAAAGAGTAAAAAAGTAAAAAAGAAGCAAGGACTCATCACGCGGTTTTTTACAAGGAGTTTGAAAAACATTTCTGTCGGGTTTGTTGGTTTAGCACCAATGCAACTTTTTAGGCAAGTTGCCAGCCCTGTGATGAGCCTTAGGCGAAATTCTAAAAAACAAAAGTATATGATTTCTAAATGAAATATATATTTTTGTAAAAAATAGATATAAATTGCAAAGAAAGTGTGTATTTTTACTGCAAAAATGCGTTTTTAGATTTTTCACTCTTTGATATTTAGCGATATTGTTAGGATTTTTTGTTTTGTTTGGAAGTTGCAAATATATTTAGGCATTCTATGAGTAGCGAAAACGCCATAGCAAAATATACATAGCCCTTTGGGATTTCATAGTGTAGCCCATCAGCGACAAGCACCACGCCTATGACAAGCAAAAATCCTAATGCCAAAATCTTTAAGCTAGGATAAGCCTCTATCACAGCGCAAATCCACTCGCTAGCAAACATCATCGCCACCACAGCGACTAAAATCGCACATATCATCACTTCCAAATGCTTAGCCATACCCACCGCCGCAAACACAGAATCTAGCGAAAAAATAATATCTAAAAATCCAATTTGTGCGATGATAAGCCAAAAGCTAGGCTTTTTTGGCAGGTTAGATTTTGCGTGGCTAGATTTAAATGCTAGCTCGTGGATTTCTTTGGTGCTTTTATATAGCAAAAAAATCCCGCCTAAAATAAGGATAATATCCCTCCCTGAAATGTCTAATCCAAATGCGACAAAGAGCGGATTTGTAAGTTTGGTAAGCCAAAAAAGAAACCCAAGCAACGCTATGCGCGTAAGCCCCGCAAAGCTAAGCCCCAAAATCCTAGCTTTTTTTTGCTCCTCTTTTGGCAATTTAGCAACCAAAATGGCTAAAAAAATAAGATTATCCACGCCAAGCGCGATTTCCAAAAGCACAAGGCTAACAAGCGCAAACCACGCCTGTGGCGAAGCAAGAATCTCTAGCATTGCAAAAACCATTGCATTATAAAATGCCCGCTATGGCAAAAATCAGCGCAAGATTTTCGCATTTGATTACAACCAGCCTTTTTTCTTAAATATCACGATAGGAATCGCGGTAGAAACCACCATAGCCACTAGCACCACAGGATAGGCATAGGGCAGCTCAAGCTCGGGCATATTAGTAAAATTCATACCATAAATCGTGCCTATCAGCGTGGGGGGCATCATCGCCATTGTCGCTACCGTAAATAGCTTTATGATTTTATTTTGCTCGATATTGATTTGGCTTGTAAAAATGCTTTGGGTATTATCAAGCATACTTAGATTCACATTGGTAAATTCTACTAGCGAATTTAAGTCTTTTAGCACGATTGTAAGCTCTTTTTTGATGTCTTGCTCGACTTTGCCGCTGCGCAATAACGCCATAATCGCCCGCCTTTTATCAAAAAGAGAATCCCTAACGCTCAAATTTAGCTCTTGTAAGCTAGATAATCTAGCAAGCCTTGCGATATGGTCGTGTTCATTTGAAGTCTCTTCTAGCGCGGATTTTCGCAGGATTTTGGTTAGCTTTGCAGCACCTTCTAGCATATCGGCATCTTGCTCGACACGCACCTCAAAGATTCTGCTTACGATGTCAAAACCATCTTCAAATTTACGCGGACTAATCAACACGCTTTGATGAATCTCATTAAACACCTTAAAATCCTCATAACGAATGGTAAATAAGATTCCTTTTAGCAAAAGAAAAGTAACGGTTTCATTATGCAGTTCTAGCTCCGCATCACGCGTAAGAAAATAAGTATTTATCGTTATCGTGTCCGCATCTTCGGCATATCGCGCACTCTCTTCAATCTCCTCTCTCTCCTCTTTGGTAGGAATATCTAGCGCGTAAGTTTTGGCGATATAAGAGACCTCCGCAGCAGAGGGGTGAAGCAAATCTATCCACAAAATCGCACCCTCTGGCAATGAAAAATTATCTTGGATTTTCTTTTGCACGACCATTGAGCCTTGCTTAAAAAACACATTCATCATTGGAAGCCTCCTTGTGTGAAAATTGCATTTGCGCTAAAAACGGCATTTTGCGTTACAAATCGCATTGCAAGCGAATATTATATAAAATCTAAGTATTACATTAAAATCGCAAAAAATCAAAAAAGTATTATAGCAAAATCGCAAAAATCATTTTATTAGATTTGTATTTTTTGTTATTTGGATTTGGATTTTTTGCGCTTTAACAAACGCATTTTTATTTCGGTTTTTGATTTTTTTGACTTTTTTGATTTTGTTTTGTTTTAATGTTGTTTTGATTTTGATTTGTTAATGGCTATGTGTTTTTATTATTTTGCTTGCGTGCTTTTTTTGCGCGTTGCTCCGTATGTTTTTTGGATTTTTTTTTTTTTTTTTGGATTTTTAGCAAAATTTTTTTGTTGTGATTGCCATTGCGAGTGGTTTTTGATACAAAATCCGCTCGCAATCTACAATGTAAAATAAGCAAAGTAGATTTCCACACAAATGCTGTCGCATTTGCTCGCAATGACGATTTGCTTGGGGAATTAAAAATCCCCTCCCTTAAGAAAGTTGCAACACCTATTAAAACCCCCCTCACTTGCGGAGGGGGGTTCGCTTCGGCTAACGCCCGCAACCCGTTGGGAGAGGGTAGGTAGTTTTGTCATTACGAGAATTTGCGTAGCGAAGAATATTTGTGGCAATCTATCGCCCACGCTGTCATTGTAAGCATTGATTCTACTTCTGTCATTGCGAGAAAATCCGTTAGGATTTTCGTGGCAATCTATCGCTATAAAATGCCAAAAAAAAAAAAAAACACGCTTTTGACAAAAACTAACAAATAGATTGCCACGCGGATTTTATACAAAATCCGCTCGCAATGACGAATAAATTTTTTGAGTTACTTCGCTTCGCTCAGTATGACAAAATTTTTTTATAGATTGCCACGAATATTAGATTCTGCTAGAATCTAATATTCTCGCAATGACGAATCTACCCACCCCCTTAGTCCCCCTCCGCACGGGAGGGGGAAATCCCCTCTCAAAAGTCTAAGTTTTTGTCCCTCTCCATAAATCTAAAAACCTAAAACCCCCAAGATTTACCCCCCATAAAATCAAGCCCAAACTAAAGACCTACCCATCAATGTAATAAACCTTTTTCTTAGACTTCTTTTCTTTCTTTTTCTTTGACTTTTTGGACTTCTTAGACTTTTTGCCACCTTCGGCTATGCTTCTAGCTACGGCGTTGCCGTCTTTATCGGTTACATAGTCGCTCCCGCCAAACCAATACGCGTATTTGAAGTTTAGATTTGTCGTTACGCCGTTAAACCAATCACTTGTAGCGACATTTTTACCCGTAGCATCTCTCTCTTTGGCGAAACTAGAAGCATAGAAAAGCCCATCATAGCCAAATGACAATTCGTGGTTTTTCTTTATCATCCATATTAGGTCTAGCCCTAGATTCCCATACACCGAAGGCAAAGTGATTGTGCCTTTGTCGATTAGGTTTTTAGCGATTCTAAAGGTGGTTTCTTGCTTGTTTAGCATATTATACTTTACGCCTGCTTTGAAGTTTGTGCGGAATTTGTTGCCATACATTTTGTAGTAGCGCACATGCACACCGATTTGAGGCAGATGCCATATAAACGCATCATAAGTCTCATCAGCTCCAAGCGGGCGATAGTATGTGTTTGAGCCCATCAGCACATTTGGTTTTTTGATTTTGGTGTTATTTGAGCCTAGCATATCATAGCTTAGAGATACTTCAGGGCTTACATAGCTATTTCGCTTAAATTGATAAAATGTAACCCCACCTTTGACTTCTGCGCCCACATTATACACTAGCGGGATAGCGGATTTATCATTAGATTCTAGCCTCATTGTAAATCCACCCTCTTGTATCGTAAAGTTTGGCAAGTCAATCCCACCTCTTATGCTAGCTTTGATAAAGCCTTCCATCACTTTTTTGGTGATAGAGAATGTTTGGAAATAGTTTAGCCCAGCTTGCAAGCTATTTGTCTGCACGCGGGTTGGGATATTTCCTTTTAGCATTGTGTCGGTGTTGATAAACTCATAGCCTACAAACCCGCCAAAGATTCCATTTGCCCTCAAATTCCTTTGCAATCCTGCCAATGCACCACCTGCGTATTCTTGCGAATCGCTAAGCCCAAAATCTACATAGCTATGTGTCGCATAAGGAAGCGCAAAGAAACGCCAATCACGCCTACCCGTATAAGGGATAAATATCGCATCTAGTTGGTCTATGACTTCAAAGTTGTTATACCCTTTGTCTAGATTCTGTCCTTTGCTTTGCTCCAAAGTAAGCTTAGCGATTTTCTCACGCGTCTTATCGATTTGCTTTTGATTTTTGCGTGTGTTTTTGGCAAATTTGCTAGAGCGATTTGTCATTCTGCTCATATCATATTGCAATAGCCTTAGCTCTACTTCTTGGTTGTAGTATCTATCGCTATGGAAAGTCTTTGTCGTCATCGTATCTAGGACATTTTGCGTCATTATCGTGCGACGCAGACTCCCTAGAGTGAGAGCGCGAAACATATTTGCACCATAGCTAGTCGCCAAATCTGCTTCTATCATAAAACCATTATAATCAGGGCTACCATCTGCTTTTCTACCTTGCTTAAGTTTGATACCTGTCCCAGCTACCAAATGTCGTAATCCCACACAGCCTTGTGTGTATTCGTTTTTAAAGCATTTGCTTGTGTCATTGAGTCCTTTAGCCTTTGTTACTACACTACTATATTTATATATTTTGTCTGGGTCGATGCTATCCCCTGCGTTTATGACGATAGAGCCATCTGCCACGCTTATGGTAAGATTATCATTTCCTATGATATGCTGTCCCACGGTAGAGCCACCATTCCAATCGCCTCCACTATCATCTACCGTAATAGAACCACTTAAGATACCTATGTATTTGCCTGCAGCGATTTTTGGTCCTGTTTTGCCATTTGCCGTGCCTACATCCGCGAAGTTGGTAAAATCTGTGTAAAAGCCAGAATTTATCACACCCCTATCGCCGATAGCTAGTCCGCCAATAGTGCCATTGCCTGTAATCGAACCACTAATAAGTGTGCCACCACCGATTTTTAATGAATACCAATTATCCCCGGGAGTCATATTTACTCCATCTATCGTCCCTGATACTTCTAGTGTGTCTATGCGTGAAGAATTACCGATATGCACGCCGTTGAAATTTTGCAAGGTAAGTTTGCCTACATTTAGGGAATTTTGCGTGCGTAGGATTGCGCCTTGTCTATTAAGAGTCAAGTCGCCACTTACATTTAGAGGGGAGTCTTGCGTGCCCAAAAGCACATTTCTGCCCGCGTGGCTAGTGATATAGCTAGATACATCAGTAGCATTCATATTGCCCGAGCAGATGACATTGCCCCCACTCTCTACACACGACGCCACCGCACTATCTATGGTGGCTAATCCCGCTACAAATGCACTTGTGGCTAGGGACAACGCTAGGCGTTTTTTCTTGTCATTGCGAGATTCTGCGCGTAGCGTAGAATCGTGGCAATCTATTTTGTCTATAATGTCAGCGGTGGAATCCAAAGATACCCACCCCCTAGCCCCCTCCGCAAGGGAGGGGGGACAAGAAGTGTGCAAATCCGCAATGGAGGGGGAAACAATGCCGTCATTGCGAGAATTTGCGCTAGCAAATTCGTGGCAATCTATGTTTTCTGTCGGGTTTTTTTCGTGGATTGCCACGCTCACTGCGTTCGCTCGCAATGACGATTTGCTTAGGGAATTAAAAGCCCCCTCCCTTGCGGAGGGGGTTTGGGGGTGGGTAGATTTTGCACTAGCAAAATTTGCAATCTTGTCATTGAAAGATTTTGCATTGCCGTCATTGCGAGCAAATGCGCTAGCATTTGCGTGGCAATCTACTTTGCTTATTCTGCATTGTGGATTGCCACGCTCACTGCGTTCGCTCGCAATGACGGAATGTTTGCTGTCATAATGTGATTTTACAGAAACCGAAACATCTCTCTTATTGTCATATTGAGCGCGTGAGCGTGAAATATCTCTATTTATTTGCACATTTTGAGATACTTCGCTTTGCTTAGTATGACAAGATACCCACCCCCTAGCCCCCTCCGCAAGGGAGGGGGAAATAACGCCGTCATTGCGAGCGCAACTTGTTGCGCGTGGCAATCCAAAATAAGCCCCCTCCCTTGCGGAGGGGGCTTGGGGGTGGGTTTTCCTGTAACTATGAGATTTTACAATGCTGTCATTGCGAGAATTTGCAACTTTGTCATTGAAAGTTACATTATCGTCATTGCGAGCAATTAGATTCTGCATTTTTGCAGAATCTAATGCGTGGCAATCTACTTTGCTTATTCTGCGTTGTGGATTGCCACGCTCACTGCGTTCGCTCGCAATGACGGAAGTGGAATCATTGTCCGTAATGACGGAATGGTTGCCGTCATACTGCGATTTTGTAGAAAACGAAGCATCTCTCTTATTGTTATATTGAGTGCGTGAGCGCGAAATATCCCTACTTACATTTTTAGATTTTGAGATACTTCGGGCTACGCCCTCAGTATGACAAGGATTAGGATTTTGGATAGTTCGCTTATGTGTATTAGGATAAGAAACCCACCCCCTTAATCCCCCTCCGCAAAGGGAGGGGGAATTTTTATTGTCATTGCGAGAATCTGCGTTAGCAAATTCGTGGCAATCCACCCTCCCATCGTCATTGCGAGAAAATCCGCTAGGATTTTCGTGGCAATCTATGTTTGCTGTATTGCATTGTAGATTGCCACGCTTAACTAGCGTTTCGCTCGCAATGACGGAAGTGGAATCTTTGCTTACAATGACGGAAGCAGAGTCATTGTCCGTAATGACGGAGGTTTCTTTGTAAGTCTGATGATTTGCTGTTTGAAAGCTAGAGAGTTTTAGCGCGGAGTTACTCTCTCTCTCTCTCTCTCTCTCTCTCTCTCTCGTTTTTGCGCTATTGCTAAGCGCGACTTGCTTTACACCTTGTGTGTTTGTCCTTGTGTTTTTCATCGTGTCTCCTTATGGATTTGCCTTAGATTTTGACGCCTTGTCAAAGCCTTAAGGTTTTGGATTTTATCTATCTACCCCAAAATCTACAAAGTTTTTTTTTGAAGGTTTATTTGCAAGGTTTGCTTGCAAGTTTTATTTGCAAGGTTTTGCAACATTAAACTTCGCAAAAATCTTTTAGATTTTGCTAAAAGTAAATAGTGCGTAAATGTTAGTTAAATCTTTCTTAAACAACCCTTAAATATTTTAAAACATAGTGAAAAAATGCAAAAAATTTGTGATTTTTACAAAAAAAAAAAAACGGCACAAAAATGGGCGAAAAATGAGTGGGTTTTTGATGAAGCATTATGTGGGAAAAGTAAAAAATAGTGGATTTTGGTGGGAAAGTGAAAATGAATGTGGAAAATGTCAAAAATGTGGTGAAAATATTTTTTGTATTGTTAGAAAATTTGTAAGTGGTTTTTTATGAAAATCCGTTATGCTTTTGTTATTGGGGCAAACTTGCATTGCCGTCATTGCGAGCAATTAGATTCTGCATTTTTGCAGAATCTAATGCGTGGCAATCTATTTTGTTAGGTTTGTCAAAAGTGTGTTTTTCACTTTGTGAATATAGATTGCCACGCAAGTCTTGCGACTTGCTCGCAATGACAGAAGCAGAATCCTTGCCTATAATGACGGAAGTGAAATCATTGTCTGCAATGACAGAAGTCGCTTTGTAAATCCTGCAATTTGGCGATTGAGGGCTAGAAAAATTTAGCGCAGAGTTACTCTCTCTCTCTCTCGTTTGGTTGGCTTGCTATTTAGTAGATTTTCTTGCATTTAGCACCTCTTTTTATGGATTTTGCAAAATTATATTTATATCAAAAAAAAAAAAACGACAAATAAACGCCATAAATCCCCCTTTAAAGCACAAATTCGTCCCCCTAAATCCTCCCTCCCAAACACAAACCCCACTTTCCTAAATCCATCTCCCAAGCACAAATCCACCTCATAAAATCCACCCCCTAAATCTACCCCTCTAAGATAAATTTCGCCATATCGATTATGCGCGTGGCATACCCCCATTCATTATCATACCACGACATTATTTTTGCCATTTTCCCAAGTGTGAATGTCAAATCCTGCGCGACTATCGAGCTACGAGAATCCCCCAAAAAATCACTACTCACACCAAAATCCCTATCCACTCCCAAAATCCCTTTTAATGCCCCCCTAGATTCCGCTTCAAATAGCTCATTTATGGTTTGTGCGCTAGCAGATTTTGCCAAATATGCGTTTAAATCCACCATAGAGACATCTGGCACAGGCACGCGCAAAGAATGCCCGTGAATCTTATCTTTTAGCGATGGGAGGACTTTATAGAGTGCCTTTGCAGCACCTGTGGTGGTGGGGATAATGTTTAGCGCGGCGGCGCGAGAACGCCGTTTATCGCTTCTATGTGGGACATCTAGTAGTTGCTGGTCGTTTGTATAGCTGTGAATCGTGCTTAGACTAGCCCTCTCTATGCCAAACTCACGCTCCAAAATCATAGCGATAGGGGCTAGGCAATTTGTCGTGCAAGAAGCGTTTGAAATGATAGATTCTCCCTTATATTGCGCGTGATTTACACCTAGCACGAAAGTTTTTGTTTCATCTTTGGCGGGGGCTGAAATGATGACTTTTTTTACGCCTTTTTGCAAATGATGGGCTACTTGCTTAGTGGTTAGAAATATCCCGCTAGATTCCACCACCACTTCTGCGCCAAGTGTGCCAAAATCTAGTTCATTTGGATTTTGGCAAGCAAAAAGAGGGATTTTCGTTTGTCCGCCTTCTTGTGCTATGATTAGGTAGTTTGGAGTGTTTTTTGGTTTTTGCGTTTTTTCTAATCTAGCGCAAAAAGCTGGAGTGCGATGCAAAGAATCCCTGCCAAAAAGATAGGCTAGATTTTCAGCATTTGCGATGTCATTTATGCCTACAAGCTCGATATTTTCGCCCTCTTTTTGCCTTTGCAAAATAATCCTAGCAATGCACTGCCCCATTCTGCCAAAGCCATTTATCGCTATTTTCATTCGCGCTCCTTGCAAAGATTTTGTGAGATTTGATAAAATCTAAAAATACGCTTGAAATTTTACATTATCTTTTTTGCAAAAAGCCCAAAAATCATTGAAAAAACTACCTCATTTTTTCTTTGATTTTTGCGTTTAAAATCTCCCCAAATCGCGCTAAGTAGCCATAAAACAACGGCACAAAAAACACCGCGATAAAGGTCGCTGCAAGCATTCCGCCGATGACCCCCGTGCCGATAGAATGCCGTGATAGCGCGCCCGCACCGCTAGAGAGTGCCAAAGGAAGCACGCCTAAGCTAAAACAAAGCGAAGTCATCACAATGGGGCGAAAGCGCAACTTTGCTGCGCTAATAGCAGAATCTACAATGCTTAGTCCCTCCCTCTCGCGCAAATGCGTGGCAAACTCCACGATTAAAATCGCGTTTTTGGCACTCAATGCAATCAAAACAAGCAAGCCCACTTGGAAATATATGTCATTATCTAGCCCACGCAAAAATGTCGCTAAAATCGCGCCAAACACGCCAAAAGGCACGGCACTTAGCACGGCTAGGGGCATTAGCCATTTTTCATACTGCGCCACGAGAATCAAAAACACAAATATAAGCCCAAAGACAAACGCCACACTGCCACTGCTAGAGCTCGCCCTCTCTTGGTAGCTTGAGCCTGCATAGGCTATGGCATATTCTGGAGGCAAAACCTCGCTTGCCACTTCCTCTAGGGCTTTCATCGCCTCCCCGCTAGAATACCCCATATTTAAAAACCCCTGAATCTGCGCTGCGGGGAAAAGATTAAAGCGATTGATGATTTCAGCCCCCACGATTCGCTTAAATGAGATAAGCGAGCTAAGCGGGATTAAATTGCCATCGCGCGATTTTACATAGATTTTGCTTAAATCCTCTGGCGAAGTGCGGTAGCTAGAATCTGCTTGCATCATCACGCGAAATGTTCTATCAAAGGCTTCAAAATTATTGACATAATAGCTCCCAAAAGTCATTTGCATCGTAGAAAACACATCGTTGATATTGACATTGAGCGCGCTTGTGGCTTCTCTGTTGAGCTCTACTTCGTATTGAGGCGTATCCACCGCAAAGCTTGTAAAAATCCTGCTAAATTCTGCCCTCTGGCTTGCTTTGGCGATGATTTCATCGACATATCGTTTCAGCTCTTGTGCTGAGCCTCCGCCCCTGCTTTGTATGTAGGCATTTACTCCGCTAGAATCAAGCCCGATAATCGTGGGGGCTTGCCCGATGATAAAGCGCGCATTTGGGTAGCTATCAAGCTCTTTTTGCATATCGCGGATTATTGCTTTGTCGCTTTGCCCCGCACCTTTGCGCTCTTTCCAATCAATAAGCCTCTCAAATGCGATTCCGCCGTTGTTTTTAAAACTCCCTGCCAAAAAGCTAAAACCTGAAATCGTGGTTTGCTCGGCGATTAGCGGATTTTGCTGCATTGTGTGTATGAGGTGTTTTTGGGTTTCAATAGTGCGAGAGAGCGCGCTCCCCTCTGGCAAAAGTGTATGAACCGTGATGATTCCCATATCTTCGTTTGGCACGAGCGAAGTTGGCGTGTTTTTAAAAAGCCCAAAAGTCGCTAGCACAATCACCAAAAAAAGACACAGCATTAGCAAGCCTCTTTTTAGCGCATTAGCAAGCGAAATCGAGAATTTAAAGGTAAGTTTTTCAAAAAAGAGATTAAAGATTCTAATAGGCTTAATGGGTTTAGTATGCCCGCCTTTAAGAAATAGCGCGCAAAGCGCAGGTGTGAGCGTGAGCGCGACAAAGCCTGAAATCACCACCGATACGACAATGGTAATGGCAAATTGACGATAAAACTCCCCGCTAAAGCCACTCATAAAGGTTACGGGTAAAAATACCGCGCTTAGCACCAGCACGATAGCGACTACGGGTCCTGTGATTTCGCGCATAGATTCTATGGTGGCTTCTTTTGCGCCTAAGTGCTTTTGGTGCATTATGCGCTCGACATTTTCGATGACGATGATGGCGTCATCGACTACGATTCCAATGGCTAAAATAAGCCCAAAAAGTGTTAAAAGATTTATGCTAAATCCAAAGGCATACAGCCCCGCAAAAGTGCCGATGATAGACACAGGGATAGCAATCACAGGGATAATAGTCGCCCGAATATTACCCAAAAACACATAAATCACAAGCACCACTAGCACGATAGCTTCGATAAAAGTCTTTATCACTTCATTTATGCTTGCGGTGATAAATTCTGTGGGGCGGTAAGGGTTTGAGTAGCTCATACCATCGGGGAATTTTTGGCTTAGAGTTGCCATTGTTGCATTGACATTATCGGCTACTTCTAGCATATTTGCCCCGGGCTGAAGCGTGATACGAATCGGCACGCTAGGCGTGGAATTATAATAATTGTCCGTGAGATAATCTCGCGCTCCTAGCTCCACTCTCGCCACATCGCGCAGGCGCAATGTCGAGCCATCAGAATTTGCGCGGATAATGATAGATTCAAATTCCTCTGGCGTGGATAAAAGCCCTTTGGTGATAATGCTATAAGTAAATTCTGCCTTTTTCACAGGCTCTTTGCCAAAATGTCCGGGCGCAAACTGCGCGTTTTGCTCTTGGACTTTGCTTAGCACTTCAAGCGGAGAGAGGTTATACTGCTGGAGTTTGTCTGGCTCTAGCCAAATCCTCATCGCATAATCTTGCAAGCTCCACAGCTCCACGCCTCCCACGCCTTGTATGCGCTTTAGCTCATCGATGACATTGAGCAAGGCATAGTTTGCGATAAAGAGCTGGTCGTGCACGGGATTGCTCGAATAGAGATGATACATTCCAATAGGTGCGGTAGAGCGTCTCTCTACCGTTACGCCTAGTCTCTGCACCTCGCTAGGGAGCTGTGATAGCACCGCTTGCACGCGGTTATTGACATTCACTAACGCGATGTCTGGGTTTGCGTCATTGCTAAAATACACGCTTATGCTAAGCTGTCCTGCCGAGCTAGAGCTAGAGCTCATATAAAGCATATCCTCCACGCCATTTACGCTACTCTCAATGATACTTGCCACGCTGGTGGAGAGGGTTTTGGCACTTGCGCCCGGATAGTTTGCTTGGATAGTGATTTGGGTGGGGACGACTTTGGGGTATTGCTCGATGGGGAGTGAGCGCATACAAAGTAGCCCCGCGATGATGATGATGATAGCCCCCACGGTCGCAAACGCAGGGCGGTTTATGAAAAATTTGGAAAACATTTGTGTGGATTCTCCTTACTTGGTTTTATAGTTGAGATAGATTTGCGCTGTCTTGGTGCTTGAAGCAAATGTGCAACGCATAAAATCTACAAGTGCAATTATAAAACCTGATAGCAACTCTAAGTCAAGGGCTAAGCGTAAAAATCGCTAAAAAATCTAAAATCTATTAAAATATAAAAACCAAAATCTACCAAATTGAAAAAAATCTAAAATCCAACAAAAAAAATTTTTGCAAAATCACTTAGCCTTTGTATGAAAATGATTTTGTATGAAAACGATTTTGCAAAGTTGCGTTATTGTGTCAAATGTGTCAAAATGTATCAAATGTGTCAAATGTGTCAAAACCCCTCATTTTTCGCCCATTTTTGTGCCGTTTTTTTTTTTTTTGTAAAAATCACAAATTTTTTGCATTTTTTCACTATGTTTTAAAATATTTAAGGGTTGTTTAAGAAAGATTTAATTAACATTTACGCACTATTTACTTTTAGCAAAATCTAAAGGATTTTTGCGAAGTTTTTAGTTGCAGGTTTTAAATGTGAGTTTTCAAACCCGAGTTTTTAAATGCAAGTTTCAAAACGAAGGTTTTAAATGCAAGTTTCAAAAACGCAGGGTTTAAAAAAACGCATAACGCAGGTTTTAAAAAGTTTTGGTATAGATTTTTATGCCAATCTTGCAAAATCTTGCAAAATGTTGCCAAAAAACCTTGCAAACAAAAACTTCAAAAAACTTTGTAGATTTTGGGGTAGATAGATAAAATCCAAAAACCTTAAGACTTTGACAATGCGTCAAAGTCTTAAGGCAAATCCTAAGGAGACACGATGAAAAACACAAGGACAACCACACAAAGCGTAAAGCAAGTCGCGCTTAGCAAACACGCAAGCGCAAAAACGAGAGAGAGAGAGTAACTCCGCGCTAAAACTCTCCAGCTTTCACGCGCTAAATCTTTCTAGCCCTCAATCGTCAAATTACAAGACTTACAAAGCAACTTCTGTCATTGCAAACAATGACTCTGCCTATACAAAAGCAGTTTGTCATACTGAGGGCGTAGCCCGAAGTATCTCAAAAATCAAACAATAGAGATTCTTAGTTTGTCTTGCGACAAGCGGAGAATGATAGAGATAATTCTTTTTAAGGTTTTTAAGCGGTTGAAGTAGCGTAAAATGGGGAGTAAGATTTTTTGTTTTTGCATAAATTGACACAAATTTTGACACAAACGCTTTTAATTTTTTGCGATATTTAGCACAAATCCTCAAACTCTTTGCAAAAATTGACACAAAAAGAAAATGAAAATCTAGCAAAAAATCCACGCAAAAATCGCTACAAACTGCATAAGCTCTAGCAAAAGCCCTAAAAAAGCCAAATGCTTGGGCTAAAAAGTCTTGCCAAAAAGGCAAAAACGCTAAAAACACGCAAGCAATCTGCAAACAAAAAGCAGGCTAAAACAAGCCAAAAAACACGATAAAAGCGCGATAAATGCGAACTTACAAAAATTGCGAATTTGCAAACTTGCAAAATCTAAAAAATCAAAGAACACAATCTTTTTGCAAAGATTTTATGATTGCGATTTAAGCATTTTTTGCAATTTTTGTCAATAGCAGTTTTTTTCTCTGCAAAAAACACGCTTAAAACGCCCTTGCCTTAGCACTTTGAAGCACTGCAAAAACACAAACCCAAAGCCTTGAAAGCCCCTAAAATACGCATTTAATATTTTTTGTAAAATTTTGCTTTTTTTGATTTTGGCATTGTCCGCTTAGCGTGGCATTTAGCGTGTTTTAGCGCATTTTAGCGATTGCAAAAGCCCTTAAGATTATCATCAAAAATGTCAGCAAAAAGCCCACCAAATTCCCGCTAGTTTTTTGCATTTGCAATTTTCCCCGCTAGATTTTTGCAAGACGCCCTGCAATTTTTTCACAATTCCCCCTCGCTAAATTTTTTTCTAAAGGCAAAAAGAAATAAGCAAAAATACCCCTAAAATTTTGCCCGCGTCTTTATGCGGGTCGGTTTTTGTGTGCGTGTGCGGGGGAGTGTGTGGCAAAATCGCGCGTGCAAAAAGGGGGTAAATGTGGCGGGGTAGTTTTAGGTAAAAAGTGTGTGGCGTGGCGTAATAAAAAATCGTGCGGGGGTTTTTGTGCGTGCGTGAGGCTTTGTCAATAGATTTTATGCGTGCAAAATCTATGTGCGGATTTTGCCAAAAGATTATGCTAAAGGTAAAAAGGCATAAAACGCGATAAAAAATCGCGCGTGCGAAAAGGTGTAAAATGTGGCTAGGCAAAAGCGCGGATTAGCTCGCTCTCATCCATTGTTTTTAGTATTTTATAAAGTTTGTAGCGATAATTTGTTTTTTCGCACGCTTTCCATTGTGTGAGTGTGCGTAGTGAAATGCCCGTGATTTGTGCTATGCGCGTATCACTTAAACCCTTTTTTGTTAGCATTGTTTTGCCTTTTTTTGTAGTTTTTTGTAGATTTTACACCAAAAGCCCCGCGCTTTTAGTGTATGATAGATTTTGTTTAAGTATAGGTTAAGCGGGGTTTTGGTATATTTTCAGCGTAAAGTTAAGAAAAAGAGTTTAGCTAAATAGCTTAAAAAGCTGCTTAGCTAGCTCTAAGAATGCAATTAAAACTTTTAAAATCTTAATCAACATTCCTCCTCCTTTCCACTAAAAGCCATTAACCACTTAAACGATAAAATTATACTAAAAATTACAAAAATTAGCGCGTTTTTTAGCATATTTTGCTTATTTTTATGTGATTTTTGCCAAAAAAAACCTAAAAAAACGCATAAAAACCCCTCCAAAAAATCCCAAAAAATCAAAAACCCTAATGCCTTGTGTAGTTTTTTGTCCTTGTGTCGTGTGTTTTTGCTTTTGTGGTGTTGTGTGGCTTAAAAGCATTGTAGATTCCAGCCCTTGTGGTGCTAAAAAGTCTGCCTAAAAAGCTAGGTGTTTTAGTCTTTTGTGGCTGTTGTGTAGGGCTTGGGCTAGATTTGCCATTATTTTGGCGTAATGGTGTGCTAGGGGGTTGGGGTGGTTTTTGTATTGATAACCACGCATTATGAATCATTTGTGTAATACCCATAATTTTGTCCTTTGTGTTGATTTTTGCTGTGTTTGTCTAGCCTGCTAGCCTTGCTTTTTGTGCGTTTGCCAAAAATGCCTTTTTGTAAAATCTAGCAATGATTTAAGATTTTACTTGCTAAATTTAATCTGCGGGGCTTGTGGCATTTGTGGTGCTTGCGTGTTTGGGCTAAAGCCTTGTGGATTTTGATAGCCTTGCCCTGCGTTATTTTGCGGGTTTTGATAGCCTTGATTTTGTGGATTTTGATTTTGTCCATTTTGTCCGTTTTGCCCTAAGTAGCCCTTAGATTTTGCCCATTTTTCATAGCCAGCTCTGTGATAAGCCTCTTTGTCAAAGTTTGCATTATTTGCTTTGATGTATTCATTTTTGGCTTGGTAGCTTCTTAGCTCGGCTAGTTGCGCGGGC